>JANNBD010000271.1:0-4705 GCA_031385105.1 Chamaesiphon sp. OTE_78_metabat_374 | reverse complement strand
CATTAATCAGATCGTTAGCAGTATCTGATTAATGGTACTAAAAAAATGTTGAATGACTAAGCGCGTATTTTTGATAACGTGAGTCAATCAATTTTACTTAATTTACCAACATCCACTGGAGCAAATATTATGTCCTTACGTTCTTTATTTTCAATGTTTACCGCGCTGGTAATTTCGGCCGCGCTCATCCTCGGATTAGCTGCAACACCTGTACTGGCTGGATCTAGCAGCGTTACCAAAGGTACCGAACAGTTGAACAAGATTGATGATGCCGCAGCCGAGGTTGCCGGACGTTCTACAACAATGGGAGCAGCAGAAATTGAAGCCCGTAGTAACGCTGGTCTGAATGAAATCCAAGGTGCTGCTGATGCAAATAAAATGAACAAAGCAGATACATCCAAACCAGGTCCGGCGATCGCCAAGAAAATCGAAAAAGCACTTGACAAAATTACTAAATAGTCAAGTTGACCCAGTTAGAAGAGGAATTATCAGTCCTCAATCTAACCTTTGTTTCCAGTCTAATTATTCACTAATCAGGTCAAAAATATCATGGCAACTAGAACGATTAATATCGGACTAAAAGACAGCGAACGGGAAGGTTCGATCGGGATCTTAAATGCAGCATTATCCAATGCTTATCTCCTCCTAATCAAGACTAAAAAATATCACTGGGATGTAGTTGGGCCACAATTTATGACCATGCATAAACTGTGGGAAGAACACTACCAAACCCTCTCCCTCAGCGTCGATGAGTACGCCGAACGGATTCGGATGTTGGGTGGTTATCCCGTCGGTACTGCGGCTGGCTTCTTGAAATATGCCACTCTACACGAAGATCCTGGCGACATCCTCAGCGCGACTGAAATGGTCACACGCCTAGTCCACGATCACGAAGAAATTATCCGCAGTTTGCGATTGGGAGTAGATCGATGCACTGATGAATTTCATGATGTTGGTAATGCTGATTTCTTGACCGGACAAATGGAACAACACGAATCGATGGCTTGGATGCTGCGATCGTTTATTGAAGGTGAGTCAATCCAATCCAACGGTCAAATTCCTAGTAATAGTGCTGTTGGCATCCCTGCTGGCGTTTAACTTTCACTAGTCCAATCCCCGCCGTTCAGTAAATATTCACAGGAACCATCATATGCAGAAAATATTGAATTCAATTGAAAATCTACTGGTTAAAAGCTGCTGGGCATTTGGACTAGCGAGTCTAATCTTTGCGACAAGCTTAGTTCTTGCTCCATCTAGCTATGCAGCAGATCCAGTCCAGCAGGCAAATCCCGATGTGATTCAACCCTTTGAACTAACTAATCCCGCAGCGACTCGATCGGAAGCATATGATGAGATCGCGAAACTAAACAGCGATCCTAAAGCACTAGTCGCCGCTGAAAATAAAGAAGAGCAAGCCGAAGAAAAAGCATACCAAGCAGAACAAAAGCGGTTGAAATAAGTAGATCTAGTCAGCAGGATGGTAGTCAATCCAAATACCGTCCTGCTGAGGACATCCACCCGATTTGAGCAGTCGGGTTTGCAGAAATTTAGTCATCATCTTGGCGATCGCCACAGTTTAAATTAACATAGGTAGCTATGGGGTATTAATTCTCTCAATTTAGATAGGTATTATTTTGGAACAGCCGATTCGGATTGCGATCGTTGAAGACCATGAATTGACCCGGATCGGGCTAGAAGCGGCTCTGAAACGTCGCGATGGAATTGAAGTAGTCGGCGATGCTGCCAATGGTTATCAGGGTCTAAATCTACTAAAAACGACCAAACCCGATCTGGCGATCGTGGATATCGGTTTGCCAGACATCGATGGGATCGAAATGGTGCGGCTATTTCGGGAAAATCAGGGCGACAACCCCATCCCAACCAAGATTTTGATGCTGACCATGCACAGCGATGAGGACTCGGTGATGGCGGCATTTGCCGCAGGCGCAGATGCCTACTGCATGAAAGATATTAATATGGATAAGCTCGAAGAAGCAATTCGATCGACCCATGATGGCAATCCCTGGATCGATCCGATGATCGCCAGTATCGTGCTTCAGCAACTTCGTAAAAATAGCTCCGCCGCCGTAGAAAAAGATCCCAAGATCCAAATCAAAGGATTGGAAGGAGATTATGCGGATATAGTCGGGAGTGCAGGTTTGACCGATCGAGAAATCCAGATCTTACAATTAATCGTGCGTGGCTGTAGCAACGGCGAAATTTCTGAGCAGCTATTTGTCACGGTAGGCACAGTCAAAACCCATGTGCGCCATATCTTAAATAAACTCTGTGTAGACGATCGCACTCATGCCGCAGTTTTGGCTCTGCGCGGTGGATTGATTGAATAGTGGATAGTGGATAGTGGAATAAAAGATTCTCCAAGAGGAGAATCTTTTATTTTTAGGTTGAGAATTGAGTATTCCCTAGTTGCTCACATCTTGCACCAGTACACAGAAACTGATAACAGCAGTCTTAAAACTTACACTTAAGTACAAAAATTATCCACTATTCACTATCCACTATCCACTATTCACTTTATTTTGATGCAAGATGTGAGATTGCTAACCCAATCTACCAAAAGAGAGGGATTGAACCGTTTTGCATCCACCACTTTAGATAGACGAATTTACCTAGTAAGTTGCGTAAAGTAAAGACATCGAGAAGTTTGATTTTAAGTCAACCACAAGTTACCAAACTGACTTCTCAATCCTCAACTAAAACTTATAGGAATAGCTATCATGAGTCTCGAAGAAAGAGCTAAAGCAACTGCTAAAAACGTCGAAGGCAAAGTCCAAGAAGCTGTTGGTAACGTCTCTGGAAGCAATGTCGATCGCCAAGAAGGTCGCGTCAAACAAGCTGAAGGCGATGCCCGCAACTCCGCCGAAGACCTCAAAGAAAAAGCAGCCGACCTAGCTGAAGGCGCAGGAGAGCGGATCAAAGCTGCTGCCGCAAAAGTTGGTGGCAAAATTGAAGAATCGATCGGCAAAGCAACTGACGATCCAGCCAAAATTGCTGAAGGTAAAGCAAGACAGGTTGAAGGCGATGCTCGCAATGCCAAAGAAGACCTGCGCTAGTCACTAACTACTAGCCAACTCCAACACACTTACTCCTCTTTCCATTAAATCTGGGTGGTCAAACCCGCCCAGATTTTTATTTTTGATACTTAACAGTCAATTGGCTAATTCACCACTATTAAATTTGGAACCTAATATGCCACGTCTAATCGGCAAACAATCAAATCCAGCGATCCCATTGAGCCTGCTAATTCTATCTTCAATTGCTGTCCTAGTGGGATTAGAATACGTCGGAGCGATCGATACTATCAACAGTTTTGGTAATGATAGAGTCGAAATTCGCACCTATCCAGGACGACCCTAAATATTAATTATCAGTAGTCTTTGCATCGAAAAAATTATTATTAAAGTTGAGGATAAATCAAAATGCGTAAAGGTAGTGACATTATTGGTAAACCGATTGTCGCCTATGATACTGGCGAAAAAATTGGTCGGGTGAGAGATTTGATTTTTGACCAAGAGCGGAACTATTTAGTAGCCTTACTTGTGCAAGAAAGTGGGTTCATGAGTGACGCTAGAATCTTACCACTGCCGACGATTCAATCGATCGGGATGGATGCGGCGATCGTCAGTAGAGCCGATGATGTGATTCCGGCAAAATCAAACCCCCAAGTTGCGGCAATTCTCGATCGCAATAACATCATGAGCGGTACCCATATCATGACTGTCTCTGGTCAAGATCTGGGCAAAATGGTCGATCTTTACTTTGATGAAACTACAGGTGCGATCGAGGGTTATGAAGTTTCTGGCGGGATTTTTGCCGATGCTTATTCTGGTAGATCTTTTGTCCCTGCCGTTCAAACCCTCCGCATTGGTGAGAACTATGCTTTTGTCCCCGCGATGGTGGCGGACTTGATGGAAGAACAAGTCGGCGGGATCAAAGCTGTCATGCAAGATACTAGTGATAAGGTTCAAGCTGCCGCTCACAAAGCGGGTGAGCAAATCTCTGAAGTCAGCCGTCAGGCTACCACCCAAGTAGCTAATGCGATCGTCGATCCTGAAGTTCAAAAACAGTTTGTTCTGGGACGAACAACTGAATCAGAAGTCCTTCGCCCCGATGGATCTGTATTTTTGGCTCCAGGCAAAATTGTCACAGTGGCAGACGCGATGGCAGCCGAAAGCGTGGGCATCTTGGATCGGCTCTACCGCGCAACTGGCGGCAGTCTCACCGCAGATGCCAAGCAACGCGCCAGTGAGATCGGTAGAGATGTCGCGGGTAAAGCTAGTGATATTGCTCAAGATCTAAATCAAAAAGCCAATGCGACTACGGCGCGGTACACGATCGATCGAGCACTGGGACGCAGAGCCACTACAGTAGTGCGAAACCGCGATGGCTTGATCGTCGCGGCACCAGGTCAAATTGTCACCGCCAAAACGATCGAGCGGGCGCAGACGTATCACTTAGAAGAGGCCCTATTGCGCTCTGTGGGTCTTTCTACCAGTGATGCTGCCAAATCTAGCGCGAATGATGCTTTCAGCGCGGCTTCTAGCCAAGTTAGCCACACTGGAGATCGGGTGCAAACTGGAATTGTCCAATCGCTCGAATGGGCCAGACAAACAGGCGAGAAGATCCGCTCTCAAACCACCCACGCCCTCGAAGAACAGCAAATCAAAGGTGCCCTCGGTCGTCC
>JANNBD010000210.1:0-4270 GCA_031385105.1 Chamaesiphon sp. OTE_78_metabat_374 | reverse complement strand
TACCCAATGCTGTTGCGAAACCATAGCGCACAGACGAAAATTAATCTATCAGTAAAGAGAGTAAAGCTACCACTAACTCGGGACTGGGATTCCCGATTTTACCAAATGCTAATGCGGCACTAGAGCGCATAGCAGAATCTTCATCTTTCAGTAAAGAGAGTAAAGCTACCACTATCTCGGGACTGGGATTCCCGATTTGACCCAATGCTGCTGCTGCACCATAGCGCATATCTAAATCTTTATCGCTCAGTAAAGCGAGTAAAGCTGCCACTACCTCGGGACTGAGATTCCTGAGTTGACCTAATGCTGTTGCTGCACCATAGCGCATATCTAAATCTTTATTGCTCAGTAAAGAGAGTAAAGCTGTCACTACCTCGGGACTGGGATTCCTGAGTTGACCTAATGCTGTTGCTGCACTAAAGCGCACAGATGAATCTTTATCGCTCAGTAAAAAGAGTAAAGCTGCCACTATCTCCGAACTGGAATTACTCATTTCACCCAATGCTAATGCGGCACTAGAGCGCACATCTGAATCTTCATCGCTCAGTAAGGATCTCAGTGTATCGATCGCTTGTAATTCCTGTCCTAGAGCAGCCTGAAATTTTAGTAATCGAAATAGATCGATCCGATCTCCCTGTGCTTCTAGCTTCTCCCACACGAATTTTTCTACAGTTGTTTCACCAAAGCAATGCAGAATCTTTGATACTTCTCGCTTAGTCTTTCTGCCAATCAGATCAACATCTTCAACTTCTAAACTAACTAATCGATCGAGTATTCCCCCCACCAAATCTGCCACCACCACTGATAATTCTGGTGGATCTTCCGTCAGACACCAACCTGCAAACAGCAAATCTCGATGTAGCCACTGCTCATATTCACTCCCAGCATCTAAAACCGCCTGAATCGCCTTCTGTGCCTTCTTCCCTTTCAGCTTCGACACCAGCAACAACAACACCTCTCGCCAATGCTGATCGTGTAAATGCGCCTTAAAATGATCCAAGATAATCTCAGTATCATCTTCAACGTCAGCTCGATCGAATATCTCCTCTGCTGTTAAATATTCCTGAAACGTCTTATGCACGAACGCATAACGATCTCGCCCCTGTTCGTTCAGCAAACCCGTCCGCCGTTGGATAAGATCGATAAACCTTTCGGCTTCGCCCTTTGCCTCATGCGCTTCGCATTTTTTCAGCGTTTGAATCTCCTTCCGCAACCACCGAATCAACTCATCCTTGTCAATCAGCGTGCCACCTTCGGTTTCGCCCGTGCTGCCTTGGGTATGAATCCAGTAAGCTAATTTTTTTAAGATATACAACAGATCGTCTGACTTGAGAAACTTTAAAACATCCTCATACAGGTTGATTTCCTTACCACTATCCCAATTCATCAACAGTGTTTTTACCGCTATCTCATAGAGATTGCAACGTCGTCTCGGCAACTCCGCTTGATATCGATGAATCAACGTAATAATCGTCAATAACAACGGATTTTTCGCCAGCAACCGAATTCGCTCGTTTCTGGCAAACGCCTTTTGCAAATCTGCCTTCCGCCGTTGTGCTTTCTCTTTATCGTGTCCGAGCCGACTGTCATACCAATGGTCGATAAATATCGCCACCTGCTTGTCATCAAAGGATTCCAGCGTATAGTGGGGAAACTCATCTGAGTTAAAAAGCCCCTTATATCCTGCTGGTCGCGACGTAACTATAGCCGGATTATCTTTATATTGATGCAGAAAACTCTCAATTTTCTCCGCAACCTTGCTATGCTGCGCTTCATCGACGACCTCATCGACCCCATCGAGCAAAATTAATGCTTTTCCTCGATCTAACCAATGCTCGAAAAATCCGGTGGGTAATTCCTTGCAAGCTAAACTAGCTTCGGCATTCGATCGCAAGTACTCCAGCAATCCCACATTCGGCTGCAATATCCAATCCCGAATTCGCACCACCACAGGCAAGTAATCATCTTTGGCTTCCAAGCCAATCTGAGTTGGATCGCTTTGAGGAGTTTCACACAGCATCAAGGCAAAATAACTTGCCAGCATGGTTTTTCCTGAACCAGGTGCAACCAATACGACTGCTTTGTTTTGAGCTAAATTGATAACTTTTTGAGCCGGAATTCGTGGGGCGGATCGATCGCGTGTTGCCCATGCCTTTTGTTCTGATAGAAGTGAATTATCTTGACCATTTACTGTGATGCTATAAGTTTGAGAATCGGGTTGAGAAAGCCATTTATTAAGTCTTCCTTCTGCTTCTGTTATTGATAATTGCTGCGAACTTCGACTCCGTTCCTCTCGTACATCTGGCATGACAAAAATCTGCGCCAAAACCTCCTGCTTTTCTACCTCTTCCCCTGGTACTGCAATCCCAACAAACTTCACATCATCTACCCGCCGCGCCAATTGCTCTAGATATTGCGCCTTCGCCACCTGAAAGCAAATTCCCATAGTTTGCTTGAAATAGCTCTCAACAAACGTCTCCATCCACAATGGCAGTGAATTAAGTAGATAATCTTTTGCTTCTGGATGCTGTTGTGCCGACGCCTTAAATGCAGCTATTAAAATATCTAAATCGGGTTTACCCTTGTCCTGCAAAGGTTTCTGCAATTCTTTCAGTACTTCACCCGACTGAAAAAACTGCTCTAGAAACTTTTTGACACCTTTATACCCGTCGTGATGGCATCGATCGAACAATGCACCTGTCGGCGGTTGCTGGGCTTCTGCTGTGGCGATCGATTGTTTTAACAACAACGCCATTTCGTCAGGCTTAAAATGCTTGACAGCACCTTCTCCGAGCTTCCCTGCTAATCCCACGATTGCCCATTCACCCAACCAAGGCGCGATCGTCGTAACAATTGTTCCAAGCACAGCAAGACTCATATAATTACGATACGGTAGCTCAAGTTAACTCGATCATATCTCGAAACGTCTATCTGATTTCGAGCATTATTAGCATTACTTCAAGAAACCCGACTTCTTCCGAGAAATCGGGTTTCTGACCCCACCAATCGATTTTTTATTTGGTCTTAGCTTGCGATTTAGCCTGCTCTAAAGTAATCTCTTTCAACGTTTGATAAGAGTTGGCATTTGCCGAACCTTCGATCGCCTTAACTGCCAAATCTTGAACTTGCTTCAGGGCTGCTTCTAGCTGTTTAGAGAGACTATTGAGGCGTTCATTTTGATTGCCGATCGTATCTTCCAATGATTCAATTCTGCCATCATAGAAACGCTTCTGACCTTCAATTTCCTTACCATACAGATCTGATTTGATTTTGGCTTGCCAAGTGGCGATTCCTTTGCCTTCTCCCTTGGCTTTCTCGATCGCTTTTTCTTTGTATTGCACAAAAGCAGCGACTTTATCTTTAGCTTCATGAAAGAGTTTTTCGCGATCAGATAGGGCTAATTCCCGCTCTGACCAGGCTTTTTCTTGAACTTCTTTGGTTTCCGCTAATTCGTAATATAAGCCCGCTTGCTGCTGCTCATGTTGCTCTCGATCGATCTTGCGTTCTAGATCGAGATTATACTTATATTCTTGAACTTCTCGCTGGCTACTTTTGCGATCGAGTTCGACTCGCTCTTTGATTGTAATTCCATTTTGCTCTTGTTCTTTTTGCCAAGCTTTAGTTAGACTTTGCACCTCTTGCTGTTGTGCTTCTTGCCGCGCTTTCAGTTCTGCGTCAAAGGCTTTTGAGCTAGTTTGATAATCTTCGATTAGTGTTTCAAATGTGTCATCATCAACGGCTAAACCATGCAATGTTTGCAATTCGGCAATCTCTGTCGTTACACCTGCCCGAATCTCGCCTAGCTTTGCGGCTTCCGTGGTTAACTTCTCCGATAGTTGACTGACAGCGGCTCCAAATCCAAGCTGAAGGCTATCTAAGTTAGCAATGGTATGGTTTACCTTGTCTTGGTTGGGTACTGCATTCATGGTGAGTTTTGGCTCGTCCTTGGCTAGTTTGGCTGTTGGGACAGGTATTGCTGCTGGTGAAGGTGTTGCTGCTTGCTTTTGAATATTTTTGACTTCAGTTTCGAGAGCTTTTTTCTCATCAGCAAGCTGGTTATAGGCGGTGAGAATTTCGGCTTTGGTACTTTTTTCTGTTGGTTTTGCCATGATTTACGATCTTTTCGTTATGAATGGTGAAATCAGCGATTAAAATCGCTGCTAGTGGTGCAAAGTCCGCCTACGCGGACTAATATGTCAGTCCGCGTAGGCGGACTTCGCATCATTATCGGAGACTTTAGTCTCTAAGTAATGCTCTAACTTAATTAATT
>JANNBD010000207.1:0-7051 GCA_031385105.1 Chamaesiphon sp. OTE_78_metabat_374 | reverse complement strand
CTTCAGGGCGAGATCCGGCTCTGAGTAGATTTAATGCTTGTTGGGCTTGTTCTACTTGCGCTATCGCTCCCTCACTAGTCGATCGAGCCAGACTCAATGCTTGTTGAGAGATGGCTCCCTGTGCTTGTAATTTTTGGTTGCGGCGCAGATCTTCGGCTGCTTGCCTATAGGTGGCTTGGACTTTATTTAGGTTGGCTACAGCTCCAGCGATGTCTTGCGATCGATTTCCCGCCATGACCTTATTCAAGTTAGCAGTGGCTTCCGCTACTTGAGCATTAGCCCCAGCGATATCTTGAGATCGATTTCCCGCAATCACCTTACTCAAATTCGCCTGAGCAGCAGCAAGGTTGCCTCCAGACTGGAGCAATTGCCCTTGCAGATTTGAATTGTCCATATAGGCGACAATCTGCCCTGGCTTGACAAAATCACCTTCCTTGACCAGCAGCCGTTTTAAGACACCAGAGTTTTTGGGACTGACATTGACCGAACTTTCTGGCTGCACGGTGCCGTTGGCTGATACCAAAATTGTCAGATTCCCCCGCGTGACTGCTGCTGTCTGAATCTTGTTTTGCGCCCGTTGTTTGGGTACAGTTACTAATTGGTTGTAGCCAACATAGCTCCCAATACCGAGCAGCGGGATTGCCACCAGCAAACCGATTAACCATTTCTTGATTTTTGGCTGGTGGATCGTCTCCGAAAGAGCATCGATCCCTTTTTTTAAATTCAGACTAATACTCAACATTGTCACCTCAAATTTTGGTGTACTGACATTGGTGGCTACTTATCTCCTAGTTGCTGTCTGGATTGCCAGACTTTAGAACCGTAAACCAGCCCCGACAGTTACATTCGTGTCTCGATCCTGACCATTATTCAAAGGAACAGTTATTGCTCCTTTTAATCGGAGGCTATCAGTCAGATCCAGATCTACCCCGCCAACTAAACCAAAGCTAGTGGTGCTATTGCCATCGCCAGTATTGAAGTTTACTGAAGCACCAACAAAAGGGGTAAGTTGAAGGGTGTTAGCACTATTTGTGAGGTTAAAATCATAGGTTAATGCCGTACCAAAATTAGTACCACCATTGGGAAAATAGACAAATGGGCGCAGGGACAAATTCTCGCGAATCCCAAATTTAGAATCGACCCCAAACACAGTTTGTCCGTTACCAAATTCAACTGATGGACCGATTGAACTTTGAGCGAATTGGGCGTTAACTGGCTTGCTCATACCCAAGCTAGCAACTGAGGAGCACAGGAGAGTTAAGGCAATAATAATCTGTTTTTTCATGGTGAATTTTCCGTTTTTTTAAGTAAATTGGTTTAATGTTGGCGGAGACTACCAGAGGTAATTGTCTTCAATTGCAGATGTTAGCCTCGATTCATGCCATCATTAAATCTTTTATCGGGTTCGTCCCAAAATATAAAGTTTGGATTTTTCAATTGGCCTTAAAGCTTAATTGATCGATTTCACTTTAAAGTTAATCGACAGATCAAACAAAAACCTCTGTCTAAAGGCATAGATAAAAATATCTTAACAAACTAGAATAATACAGCATCAATTTTCACCCATAATATATTGGTGGACGTATCTAATTTTGCGTCAAGCAAAACTCATAGCCAGCTATTGGAACAGCCTTGACTGCTTCTGATGCTTGAATAAATCAGAAAAATATTATAACTTCTTCACAACTTCCTCACATTTAAAAGATATTGTAAACAGAAGTGGTTTTTTAAATAAAAAAGGTTTTAGTTTTTCAAAATAGAGTGAGTAAGATTATCACCAACGGCAATTTAACCAAATAACTCGCAAGAGAATTTAAAATGCCAACTGCAACAGATTTCAAGGACTACTACGCGACTCTGGGAGTCAGCAGAACGGCAACTCCTGAAGAAATCAAACGAGCTTACCGTAAAGTCGCCCGTAAGTGCCATCCTGACCTCAATCCTGGCGATAAGACCGCAGAAGCAAAGTTCAAAGATCTCAATGAGGCGAATCAGGTACTTTCCGACTCCGACAAGCGGGAGAAATACGACAAGTTTGGTCAGCACGGGGATCGACCTGGCTATGGTGAATCACCACCCAGCGGAGCTAATGTCGGGACTGAAGATTTTAGTCAGTATGGTGATTTTGACTCGTTCATCAACGATCTACTGGGTCGAAGAAGTGGAAATCAGCGTAATCGATCGACCTCTGGCGACGAGGCGGTCTTGGGGGCGGAAATCAAAGTATCGACTCCCGATGCTACCTTTCCCGTGAGATTGCCCGCATCGCTCAGATTCAGCGGTTGCGGCAAGATTTGGGAGTGAACTTAGTGGGAGCCGCGATCGTGCTGGATCTAGCTCAGGAGGTCGCTCAGTTACGGGCACAGCTTGACGTATATCGATCTCAACCACCAAACTCGCGAGGCAGACCCCAGCTCAACAACCCGCATTAGAAATGAAGATTTGAATCACTTTTTACCAAAATATCTAGGAGATACTCGATGAATACCAAAATAGGGCTATGGATCGACCATCGGAAGGCTATTGTGATCGCCATCACCGAGCAAGGAGAAAAGATTGAGGAAATATTATCGGAAGTAGAAAAACAGCTTCAGCGGGCTGGCGACCGACCACTTGAGGGTAATTATGAATCAGTTCAGGTACCTGCTGACGACCGCCGTCAACGAGATTTTACGAAACATCTGAATATTTACTATGCTGCGGTCATTGCAGCTATTCGGGATGCTGAGTCTATTCTCATCTTTGGGCCAGGTGAAGCAAAGGGTGAACTAAAACAACAACTCGAAAAAAATCACCTCGACGGACATATTGTCGAGATCGAAACAGTTGACAAAATGACAAATCCTCAGATCGCTGCGAAGGTTCGAGCGTATTTTGCCAAGGAACATTCACCAATTAATTAAGAAAACTTTCGGGTCTTGGATGAGATCGAAAATAATTTAAAATCCCAATATTTACCTAAAATTTTATCTTAAAGGAATGAGTATCATGACATCGATCGCTGAACCTTCAATCTCGCTCAATTTGACACTACCGCTGAAAAAGAGCTTTCACTTACTATCATTCATTGCTCACTTAACTCTAAATAACAAACTACTAACAAAGATCTTAAATCTTTGGACTGACGCTCTCAATGCTTGTCGTCAAGCTTGGTGGATCGAAATTCTGACCGCGCGGCCCAACTGTACATATTATTTCGGTCCATTTGCTGGTGCCTGGGAAGCTAAAGTCGCCAGCAAAGGTTTTATCGAAGATCTCGAAAGTGAATTTGCCCAAGGCATCACAATTAAAATTGACAGGCATTCTCAGCCAGATCTGCTAACTATAGAACACGATTAAATCGAATTACTAGGAGCATAATTATGTTAGATATCGATGAAATGAGCAGGCGCACGATTGATGGTGTCAGCAACCGGATGATGGTTGGATGAATAAATCGAATCGTCATCAACTAGCGATCGCTCAAATATTTTTTATGAACAAGATCATTCTAATCTCATTGGTATCTACGGGGGTTCTAGTAACGATGCCTTTTGAGGTAAATGCACTGAATTCACAACCAGTTAGCCAAAACTTGTTTGTGAAAACAAATTTGCAAGTAGCCCAACGTCCCACTTATCAACGGGGCTATACGGTTCATTACCGCAGTCCCCGCGACCGCAAATGGACTTTAGCAGGTTTTTATGCCGAGCGTCTCGATGCCCAACGTGCTGCTCTTAGATTGCAGCGGAGTGGTTTTAGAACCCAAGTCAGGTCGCGTGCCGCAGCCGAACGTCGCCGGACGGGAAATCGCTAATCCTAGAGTTAAACTAATTGATAATCTCCTCAAACATGTCTAAAATTCGCCCGATTCGCTGGCTAATAGCTGCTTCAATTTGCATTTTGTTGGTGATTTTCATTTCCCAACCTGCCTTTGCTGCTGTAACCCAAATTGAAGAAGCTCCAGGACAGATGCTCTATCAGTCCCGCCAGAACCTGCGCGATCGCACTGGCAAATCTTGGCAGGTAGTCGCCTTCAAGCGCGTTCGTCCCGACAGTAGTGCGATGGTTTCCCTGCGGCTGGTAGGCTTTCTGGGTGCGGTGGAATTAGACCATACTAAATCGCTAACTCTGACCACATCAACGGGGCAAATTTTGACTGCCAAAGATGTTACTGACGGAATTTCTCAGGGCGCAACTGCGTTAGCAAATGTCAGTGAATATGACATTCAACCCGTGCTACCACAGTTGCCGTCTAAAATTTCCCTTCAGCTAACTTTACCGATGCTCACTGGTTCCGCAGTTGAGTTACAAATTCCTTCCACTGCGATTCAAGAGTGGCAAAAAATTGCGGATCGTTAAATTAATAAACGGTTGAGCAACTAAATCGAGAACCCTAATCTAGGAAAACTCATGATTTATATGTCGTTAATTTATTTCCTGTCACCTGGCGGCGATATTCGACAGATGGATCGATGGACATTTAAAACACCTGAAAATTTGATTGTCATAACTGACCTCTAATCTAATCCAGAAAAATGATCATTACCAAAGCTGACATCCTCAAAAATGGTATTTGGCTGACGTTTCCACCTCTGCTCTTTAGTCTAAGCCTGATGACCTCGACCCCAAATGCCTTGACACCAGAGCAGTTCAATAAAGGCATCCCAGATGTATTAGTAACCATCGAAAGCATTGGGCGAATTTTGGTATTTGCGATGCCTGCATTTTTTTCGATCGGCACATCTACAACAACTCAAAAACGAGGATTAGCTTTGTATTTGGCTGGGGTAACACTTTACTATCTGTCTTACGGAACTCAGAATTTTTTCCCGAATAGTGATTGGAGTACCAGCACGATCGGCTTTGCAGCTTCAGCTTACACAAATATCTTTTGGATGATTGGGCTGGGATTGCTCGGTGAGAGATTTTATTTCAAAGGTTTACGCTATCAGCCAATTTTTTATATTGTGCCAGCAGTTATTTTTGCGATCGCTCACACCATCCACGCAGTTATTTATCATCAACAGAGCTTTTAATGAAATGCAGCTACTCATTTTTGTTACTATTTTCGTGATTTTATACCTTAAAATCTTGCGTCCCTGGCAACTTCGCTGGGGAGCGACAGATGATGAAGTCAACTGTGTGATGCCTGGGGATGATATCGTCCAAAAGCCTAAGGGCATCACATTATCAGGTGGATATATTTTGTACGAGTATCAACCGTGGCTCAATTACGACCGACAAGCCCAAAATACTTGGAAACCGCTGAAACAGGAGTCCGTTATGTCAGCACAACTGCGCGAAATCATCCATTCTGCGACACTAGCGGCGAGTGGTCACAACACCCAGCCGTGGCTGTTTGCAATTAAAGAAAATACCATTGAAATTCACCCAGATTACGCTCGTCGGTTGCCAATTGTCGATCCTCTCGATCGAGAACTTTGGATCAGTTTGGGCTGTGCGCTGGAAAACTTGCTAGTAGCCGCTCGTGCATCTGGATATGCCCCAGAAGTTACCTATCCAGATTCGGCAGATTTTATTCATGTTCGGTTAACACCAGATACCGCCAAAACCAGCCCATTACTAGCCGCAATCCCTCTGCGCCAGAATACCCGCTCCGCCTATGACGGTCAAACGATCAAGAGCGATGCTTTGAGGCAAGTGCAATCTGTCCCATTGGAACCAGGCGTAGTAGTGCGCTTTATCCTCAATCCCCAGGAATTAAATACGGTGGTGGAATATGTCGATCGAGGCAATCAGAGCCAGTTTGCCAATCGAGCATTTATCGATGAATTGACTACTTGGATTCGGTTCAATCAGAAAGAAGCTTTAGCCACTCTCGATGGCTTATATTCAGCCTGTTCGGGCAATCCGCAAGTACCGCGCTGGTTGGGGAAAATGGTAGTAGGTGGCACTAAGCCGCAACAGCAAGCCGATGCAGATACCAAGAAACTTCGCAGTTCCCCTGGTGTAGTTGTAATTGCTGCCGAGTCGGATGATAAGACTGCTTGGGTGCGAACTGGACAGGTTTACGAGCGGTTGGCATTGCAAATGACGGCGGTGGACATCAAGTCAGCATTTCTAAATCAACCGATCGAAGTAGCCGCTCTGCGCGGGCAATTTCAAAGCGCGATGGGTTTGGATAATGCTCTCCCACAATTATTGATTCGCTGTGGCTATGGGAAATCAATGCCACAGTCTTTGCGTCGATCGGTAGAACAAGTGCTCATCTAAATCTTAATCAGAACCCGAATTCAGCTTGGATTGAAGATTCATTATTCCACGGTTTATCGGCTTCTTAGCTTCTTTTGCGATCCTCACACTGTATGCAATCTGATTTACGTTGGCACTTTTCGTAATCTCTCGGATGAAATCTCTCATGAAGCATAAATGCAATGACACTATTATCATTATTGGGGCGGGAATTGCTGGACTAGCCGCAGGTTGCTATGCCCAGATGAATGGGTATCAAACTCAGATCTTTGAGATGCACGACCGACCAGGTGGGCTGTGTACGGCATGGCAGCGACAGGGATTTACTTTTGATGGTTGTATCCATTATTTGTTTGGCTCTGCACGAGGACAGCCTTTTTACCAACTCTGGGAGGAACTTGGCGTTGTCCCTCAGCAACAATTTGTCCATCACGATGAATTGCTGCGGGTGAGTGAACCCAACGGGAAAACCTTAATTGTCTACAGTAATCCCGATCGATTAGAGCAGCATTTAAAAGAATTATCACCGATAGATCGGCGGTTGATTAGCGATTTCTGCGCGGGGATTCGCACTTTTACTCGCTTCGATCTGTCACTACTTCAGCAGCAGCCCAAAGCATTGATGCAACTGGGAGACTGGGGAAAATTGGCGAGAAAAATGTTGCCATTTGTCTGCCCACTGGCGCAATGGGGAAACCTTTCAGCAGCAGAATTTGCCAAGAAGTTTCAAGATCCCTTTCTCCGCCGTGCCATTCCCCAGATGTTTGCTTGGGAGGATATTCCGGTGATGGTGGGGATGTCTTTACTAGCTTATATGCACACCAAAAATGCTGGATTTCCGCTAGGTGGATCGCTG
>JANNBD010000073.1:0-28059 GCA_031385105.1 Chamaesiphon sp. OTE_78_metabat_374 | reverse complement strand
CCGCCTACGCGGACTAGTTTCTCAGTCCGCGTAGGCGGACTTCGCATCACTAGCTGCGACTTCAGTCGCCAGCAGTTCTTAACCGAGAGATATTGAGATCCGACCCATCAAACTTATAATCCTGATGGCGATGGTGTTGGCGTGACTGCGGGGGCTTTAGGTGCTGGTGCTGGCTGAGTCGATTTTGGTGGTGGTGTGGGTAGATTGGCAATGCCTGGGACTTTTTTGAGCGCGACAAATAAATCGAATCGATTACTAGATTCATCAAAGATGGCACTAGTCACGCCCAAGCTTTTCACAGCTTGGAATCCAGCTCTGACTTCTGGCGACAGGGGGGGTAATTGGATATTTCCAGCGTTAATTGTTCGATCAACATCAATGAACAATTGACCATTATGATTGTTTAAGTTCGATCGAGTTGACTGTTGAAATAGGGCAGTGTCGGATAGTCGTGACTTGGGCTGGGGCACAAAGGTACTGGCTACGGGCGCGCCCAAGTTGAGGAAAGCCATGTTGCGATCGAGCCAGCCGTGGGTACCGCCGATGACACTGAGTGGTGATGCCCATTCAATTGCCTCTCTACCGCCAATCTGAACTTTGTTGATTTTAAATGTCTGCGCCATCCGATTATCTAGTTTCTTAAAGGCTTTCTCAGCCGCAGATCGATCGCTAGCTTGTTGGAAGATCACCAATCCCGCGCCGCGTTCTGTATCTACTTCTGCTGGCTTGGGGATCATCGCTACCCCAAATGGCCCTTTACTCCAGTTGAGAATTTCTGGTTCCAAGGTTAATCCCGTCATATTGTCGAGATCTTTCACCCATTGATTGGGCTTAAAAGGTGATAAGGGATTGGATTCTGCTTCGCGCACATGGTCTTGCCAGAGCTTTTGTAAGTTCCCCCCTGATACCATCCACAGGGTGTTTGCTGGCAGGTTCTCAGCCATATTCTGACCTTGATTGTCTACTGTCAATTTCTGTTTGGCATCAGGCTTGAGCCATGAAATGCCTTTCCAAGCAATCCCTTCCGTTTCGAGGGTGGCATTGGCAGCAATTCCTTGCACCGCTTGGTCTTGAGCTAATTTAGCTGGCTCTAGTGTCTGGGGTGAATTGGCAGCACCTACCGCCACTGCGACGGGAATGTTCATATACACTTGGGCAAAAGGCTTGTCGATCTCAATCTCGGTCAATGCTTTGGTATAGCCTGGAACTGTCAGCAGCGATTTGCCACCCTGTTGGGTATCGATCACTCGTTTCAAGCCAGATTGATCGGATGTGATTGCCACATAATCACCAACGATCGCGATCGCCATTGTGCCGATCTTCCGCTTAAATTCCCTAATCGCGACCCCCTTGTAGTTACTTTCGACCAAATTGGCATCGATCGGGGTTTGATGCTGCTCTACGACCCGCTGGGCGGCACCTCGATCGGCGATCGGCAAGATCGCGATTGTCTGTTTGACGGTGGCTTTAGCGGGGACAGATTTGTCTACAGCAGCACCAGGATTGTCTAAGTCACCCAGGAAAATTTGTTTACCGATCCACGGTTGAATATCACGCTGGTAATCGTAACCGTAATGAGTCAAAAAATCAGTCTGAAATTTGACGATTTGCTGTTGAAATACGCCCCTACTCTCAGGAATACCAAACTCGGTAAATTTTTGCCACCGTTCTGGATCGGTAGAAATCGAGACTGAAAAGAAGGTGTCTTGCGGCAACAAATTCATGCCGTTGCTAGTATCTAATGTCCCAGATCTACTGAACAACTTCCAACAGCCGATCGCCATCAATCCTACCAGCAGCGTCACAGCACCAGTTCTGGCTAACTTTTGGCGTTGTTTTTGTTTGACTGTCACAGTTTTCAGCTTGGTTTTGTTCTTGGCGCGGGGCATTTTACTTGGCATCTCAGTCTTGATTTAGAGAATTGGGGTTTTGAGCTGTGGCAATGGGGTTTGAGATCGACGGGTTCCCGTGGCATACTGATGATTTAGCGATCGATTCTTCCTAAAATCATGTCTTCTGTCGGTAAACCTACGAATTCTGACCTAACCAATCTCACTACCTGCACTTTTGAAACAGTTAGTGTAGATAGTAATGGTGAAATAATTGTACGTCAATCAGGTTCAGCTTCATGTCTGATTGAGAGATTGGATGTTAATACCTCACTCGATTTGGTACTAGTTCCTGGGGGTACGTTCATGATGGGAGACAATCGGCATCATCAAGACGAGCAACCGATCCACCAGGTGACGTTATCACCTTTTTACATGGGCAAGTACCCAATTACTCAGGCTCAATATCGACAGGTTATGGGTGAGGATCTAGGCAGTGACTTGGGCGCAAACTACCCAGCCGAAAAAATTAATTGGGATGATGCGATCGCCTTCTGCTCCGAATTATCCCAAAAAACAGGCAGACAATACAGTCTTCCCAGCGAAGCTCAGTGGGAGTACGCTTGCCGCGCTCAGACTACGAGCAATTTTCACTTTGGTGAGACGATTACTCCTGATTTAGTCAATTACAACGGTGAGTATCCATACGATGGCGCGCCGATTGGTCAAAATCGCGCTCAGTCAACATCTGTTGGCAGTTTTCCCGCTAATGCTTTTGGACTGTATGACATGCACGGCAATGTGTGGGAATGGTGTCTCGATCGATATCAGCCAAATTATCTCACCGCACCAATTGATGGAAGTGCAATGCCAGATGCTGATGTGTCAGCAGGTAGTTCTAAGCGCGTCATGCGCGGTGGTGCTTGGGATTATGTCGCAAAAGGTTGTCGTAGTGCCGTGCGCTCTAGTATGGATTCAAGTCTACGCATGAATGGCTGTGGTTTTCGAGTGGTGAGTACGGTAGACTAGAAGCCCTGGGTTCTGGTGGGGAACAGCCATCGGAGGTAACGGGGAAAGTTTGGTGCAAGTCCAACGCTGTCCCGCAACTGTAAGTCAATTCGACTCTCAAAAGGAGAGGCTGTGCCTACGAGAATTGATAAGTCAGGATGCCCGCCGAGGCAATTACTATCATCTGTGCGAGTTACGCAGATTAAATTTAAGATGGCTAAAAAAATTCCTGTCACCATTATTACTGGATTCCTGGGTAGTGGTAAAACTACGCTGATTCGACATCTGCTCACCCACAATCAAGGGCGACGGATTGCCGTAATTGTCAATGAATTTGGGGAACTGGGGATTGATGGTGAGTTGTTGCGCTCCTGCCAAGTTTGTCCCGAAGATGAGCTTGAAAGTCAGGTTCAAAGTCCGACTAATATCGTCGAACTGACTAATGGCTGCTTGTGCTGCACTGTCCAAGAGGAATTCTTGCCTACCATGCAGGCTCTAATCGCCCGTCGCGATAATATTGACTGCATTCTAATCGAGACTTCCGGCTTGGCACTGCCCAAGCCCCTAATTACCGCCTTCAGATGGCCAGAAATTCGGACAGCAGCGACGGTAGATGCGGTGATTACGGTGGTTGATTGCGATGCAGTAGCAGATGGCAGGTTTGCCTGCGATCCAGCGGCTGTAGACGCACTCAGGCTAGAGGATGAGAATCTCGATCATGAGACTCCATTACAGGAGCTATTTGAGGATCAGTTAGCTTGTGCGGATTTAGTAATTCTGAATAAAGCTGATTTAGTCAGTCCAGAGCAGTATCAACAAACGATCGATCTGGTGAATCAAGAGTTACCGCGATCGGTCAAAATAGTTACTAGCGATCGTGGCATCGTATCTGTAGAGACCATCCTGGGATTAAATGCCGCAGTAGAAGATCATCTCGAAGAGCGTCCCAGCCATCATGATACAGAGGAAGATCACGATCATGACGATGATATTAACTCGATTAATCTCATCCTCGATCGAGCATTTGATCCCGAACAATTACGTCAAAAGTTAGAAAATCTTGTCAAAGAGCAAGAAATCTACCGGATCAAAGGATTTGTATCTGTCCCCAATAAACCGATGCGGTTAGTAGTTCAAGGTGTGGGCAATCGGTTTGAACAATTCTACGACAGACCTTGGCGCACCGATGAGCGGCGGCAGACTAAACTAGTATTTATTGGTCACTCGATCGATCCTGAAGCCATATCACGCGCTTTCTCGGAACAGGTTGCAGCTAGATAAATAAACCGTATGGTGTGTTACTGCACCAGAGGAGATTGTTGGGTTTCATTCTTCAACCCAACCTACAGATCCTAGATAGATAACATGAATATTCCTCGTTTACATCCAGATACGATCGAAGAAGTCAAAGCTAAAGTCGATATTGTCGATGTGATTGGAGAACATGTCGTTCTCAAAAAACGGGGCAAAGACTATCTGGGTACTTGCCCATTTCACCAGGAGAAATCACCAAGTTTTTCCGTGAGTCCCACCAAGCAGATGTATTACTGCTTTGGCTGTCAGGCGGGGGGGAATGCGATCGGTTTTATGATGGAATTGGGCAAGCAATCTTTTACAGAGGTTGTCTTGGACTTAGCGCGGCGATATCAGATTCCGGTTCAAACATTAGAGCCTGAACAACGCCAAGAATTGCAGCGTAAATTGTCTCAGCGGGAGCAGTTGTATGAAATCCTCGCAATCACGGCTAGCTTTTATCAGCACGCGCTCAATCAGCCGCAGGGTGAGAAAGCTCTCAACTATCTCAAGATCGACAGGGGTTTTAGTGACGAAACAATTCAGGGATTTAAGCTTGGGTATTCCCCCTCTGGCTGGGAAACTTTAGCCAACTATCTGATCGAGCAAAAACATTTTTCACCGCAATCGATTATCGCAGCAGGACTGATTATCCCCCGCAAGGATGAGACTAGCTACTATGACAGATTTCGCGATCGATTGATGATCCCAATTCTCGATTTACGCGGGCGCGTAATTGGTTTTGGTGGGCGGACATTGAGCGATGAGCAGCCCAAATATCTCAACTCGCCAGAGACAGAGTTATTTGATAAAGGTAATACATTATATGGACTCGATCGCGCTAAAGATAGTATTAGTAAAACCGATCGAGCGGTAGTTGTTGAGGGCTATTTTGATGTGATTGCCCTCCATGCTGTAGGTGTTACTAGTGCCGTCGCTGCGTTAGGTACAGCCTTGAGTTCAGCCCAAGTAAAGCAACTAGTTAAGTTTACCGAATCAAAGCAAATCATCCTCAATTTTGATGCGGATAAAGCCGGAAATATTGCCGCAGAACGCGCAATTGGTGAAGTAACTGAGCTGGCTTATCAAGGACAGTTACAGTTACGGATTCTCAATCTGCCTACAGGTAAAGACGCTGATGAGTTCTTGAAAAATAATAGTCCAGCAGACTACTTGAGCTTATTAGACAATGCTCCATTATGGCTAGATTGGCAGCTCGAAAAAGCGATTGCAGGGCAGGATCTAAGTCAGGCAGAACAGTATCAAGCAGCAACTCAAAAAATCATTAGATTGCTGCAAAATATCACGGATGTGACTACGCGGATCCATTATTTACAGAAGTCAGCAGGATTATTGAGTGCTGGTGATTCGCGGATGATTCCGCTGTTGTTTGAGAACTTACAAACTGCGATTAAGGGACTTAAGCCACTTCCAGAACAAAGATCGACAAGTAGCAATTTACCTGCAAATAAATCAACTCAATCTAGTCAATCTAAATATTCGGCACCAGATTCAATCGAAGATAATGAGCCAATTGAATTTGAATCTAGTGATAGAGCAGAAGCAGCTCCAATTATTAGTCATCCCAATCAAGTATTAATTGAACAGGCTGAGGGCTTACTACTCAGAGTATATCTCCATTATCCTATCCATCGACTTACAATCATCGATAGAATAGATGATATGACTCCATTCTTTAAATTAGATCATCACATCTATTTATGGGATAAAATTATTCGATTATCATCACAGAGCAACAACCAAGAAGAAGCTAATTACTTAGACGAAAGATTGATCGATCGACTACAAGATTTGATGGTTGATGCTCCAGCTAAATACACAAAAATCAGGCATTTACTTAACTTAGATGAACGCACGACTGAGGAAATCCAGAGATCTCCACTTGTAATCGAAAAGACAATTATTAGACTCAAAAAATTCAGATTTGAGGAAGAGCGTAACGATTGGTTGAATAAATTCAAGAGTGAAACTTTGGACTCAGCCAGAAGGATCGAGTATTATCAATCCTTCCAAACTATTAGTAATCTAATCAAACAATTGGAGAAAGATCAGTCTGTCACAATAGACGATTTAGTCTCTCTATAATTACTGCAAAAGAGATTAGTGCCGTAAAACTAGTGGCGCAATAAACCCGACTTTTTGGAAAAGTCGGGTTTGTGTCCCCGTCAATATGGCGACAGCCATGTATCAATCACACATATTGATACATGCTATAATTTATGTAACATCATCCTAGATTACGCACATTCTAGCGTTTCCCTGGTTTCTCTACCCGTAGTTGGATTCGTACCCTTGGCAACCTTGCACAGCTTCAGTTGGACATCGCGGCGGAGCAGTACATCGGTAAAATCAGCACCATCAATAATCGCGCCATCAAAATTAGTTACTGAAGTAGAAGCACCAACCAGAATCGCATTAGTAAGATTGGCGCGGGTGAATCGTGCCGTATCTAGCAGCGTGTTAGTGAGGTTCGCGCCAGTCATGTCGGCTGAATCAAAATCACCACCAATAAAGCTCACCCCAGTCATATTAGCATTCACAAATTTACCCATGCGAACGCTGGCTTGGGTAAACTCAAAAGTAGTTAAATCCTTATTGGAAAAATCAGAACTAATCGGTAAAGTTGCTTTCGTGAAGTCGTCTGCTAGTGCTGTTTGAACGTAACTGCTCATCACAAAAGATACAGCCACTAACAATACAGGCAATATCCAGCCCATCACCATCCGACGCAAACTTAACTTCATTATGATTAGTGCTAATTAATTTTAGTCTTTATAGCTACTAATCTTAGCATTTCTGGCGATCGCCACAGCGGGTATTGCACGAGGGATCCGTCAGTGCAACACCTCAACTAAGCCACCATCTCTACATCTTCGATCTACTCAACTTTAAATCAGGTGAATGTCTAGTCCACCTTCATCAATTATGCTGATTGGGATGGCGATCTGCCATCATCAGGAATACTGAACTTTGGATAGACTTTAGATGACTGCTATCGACAGCTTGAGCAATCGACATCCGTAGGATTACAGAGATTATCGGTTCCAATGCTCAAGAATAGAGCGCGTGACTTGATCTGGATGTGTCTGAACCAAATCGTGATCGGCTCCAGCTACAATGACTAAACTAGCCTGAGGAATCTTTTCGGCATAAGTTTGAGAATGCCAAAGTGGGATTGTACCATCTATTTCGCCTGCAATTACTAACGTGGGAATCGTAATTCTATCGATCTCCTTTTCGACTGTATCAACTGCATCTTCGGGGTTTAATCGATCGATCAAAAATGATCTAGCGGCTGGTTGGGTGGAGATCGCTGTCCGCGCCATCCGAATGGTATCAAAGTATTCATATTTGAGTAACTTAGCAATTGGATCGATCGCCTTTAACACTAAATCTACTAGCGGCGTTTGCCACAATAGAGGCTTAAGAAAGTTATACCTCCCCACAAAAGTATCATCTCTAATTCCGGCTGGAGCTACTAGAACCATGCTATTTAATTGAGGCGTGGTAATCTGTTGATCGTCGATTGTTGCTGCATAAGCAGCCGCCACCCAAGCACCATAGGAATAACCAACGAGGTAAAATTCTGATATTTGTTTAGCAACTGTAAATTCATGTAAGAAATCAACATGATTGTCAATTAAGTAGCGAATATCTGGCTTAGAAGAATCACCAAATCCTAATAATTCTAGACTGATACAGCAATAATTTTCAGCTAGTCCTTTGGCGATTGGATCCAATGTCCAAGCATCCCCAAAAAAGCCATGTAGTAAAATTACCGGAACGCCTTCACCAACGCTCGTATATGCAGCCGTATATTGACCTACTTTAATCTTTTGTTTAGTCATGGTTGATTAACTGGCTGTCTAGTTGATATTGCTAATTCAATAATATCTGCTGCTCGACTCACACCACCAGATTGAGCGATCGATTGTTTGAGTCTGAGCGCGTTATTTCGATAACTCTCTGTAGTTAACACTAATGTTAAAGCTGTTTTCAATCTTGCCGCAGTTAGTTTATTTAATGGAACTATCTCTCCCGCGCCAGTCCAAGCTACTCTTGCTGCAACTCCTGGCTGATCGTTGGTAATTGGAATCGCTACCATTGGCACACCGTAAGTCAGACATTCTAATGCCGTGTTCATGCCTGCGTGAGTAATTGCCACTGACGCACGTTCTAGTAATGCTAATTGTGGCGCGTAGCTAACCACGATCGGATTTCCTGGCAACGCTGGCAGGCTCTCTAGACTAGCTCCACCGAGGGAAATGACCAATTGAGCATCCAAGTCTACGCAAGCTGTGGCGATCGCCAAAAACACGTCATTCAATTGATTTTGCAAGGTGCCCATTGAAGCATAAATCAGAGGTTTGCCATTTAATTTATCCCACGGAAAATCGACTGGCTTACGACTAGTTTTGTTGTGATATGGCCCTGTGAAATGAAAATGTTTGGGTAATTTTTGTCTGGGGTATTCAAACTCGGCTGGTTGTTGGGTGACAATTGCTAGCGGAGAATCACAGCTAGTTTCTGGCGGTAGTTCCCACAATTTGCGATAGCTCGATCGCAACTTCTTCATCGACTTACCAAATGGAGTAACTAGCAAGTATACTAATTGATTGCGGAGCACAGCCCACCAACTGGGGCTATAAATCCAAGTAGTAAATAATGGTGGAATTGCTGGCTCCTGGTTAAAAGGTAAAGCACTGCAAATAGTCACAAATGGAATATTTAATAACTCAGCAACAATTCCACCTTCAGCGGCAATTTGATCGACTAATAATGCTTCGATTTGAGCATATTTCAGCACATCTGGCCCATCCTTGAGAAATATTTTAGCAGATGATTCAATCCAGTCTAGTGTATATTTAATTGCAGCTAAACCGCTGAGTTTACCCAATTCAGTAAATAATAATTCGCTCGAACCAATCGGAAATTCTGCTTCACCGATCGATCGAAACTCTAATCCAGCCGCTAATACTTTCGGCTCTGCATCGAGAATCCCAAAAAATGTGACCTTGTGACCTCGCCGCTGCATTTCTTGCCCTAGTGGTAACATCGTATTCAGATGACCAGTTTCAGCAGGACAGAGTAAACCGATATGAGTCATATTGCTTTGGAAAATATCTAAGAATAACTAGTTGTGATTAGAAAATTAAAGTAATACTGTTTGAGAAACCAATAGATATTCACCCTCAATCTGTTGAATTTCACCAACTCCCAAGCACCGCTGCTCGCCAATTACCTTGACGAAACCACTTAAATTAGCATCCGCTGGTGTGAGGGTAATTTGATTCAATGGCAAGCGTTTTCCCTGCCCCCAAAATTTAATTAGTTCGTCACCTCCTAGTGTAACGGTAGGTAGGTGCGCTAATCCTCGATCGGCTGAAATTGGCTCAAAAATACCTGATTGCTGCTGTCGCTCTAGCTCTTCTAGAGTGATGCTCTCGGACAATTGTAAGCCACAACTAGCATTTCGCTCTAGAAATGCCAAAACGCCCTGAGTACCCAGCCTCACGCCCAAATCATGGGCAATCGATCGAATATATGTACCGCCACCACAGGCAATCTGGACTTCCAATTCGGGAAAATCGCCTGGAGTCCAATTGAGAATCTCGATCCCAGCGATGTTGACTGTGCGAGTCGGTACTTCTACCACTTTCCCCTCTCTAGCGAGCTTGTATAGTCTCTGCCCATTGACTTGAATCGCACTATACATCGGTGGTGTCTGGAGAACTTCACCGATGAATTCAGGTATCACTGCTTTAATCTGGTCGATTGTCAGATTTGGTACAGGTTCAGAGTAAACGATCTCACCCGCCAGATCGTCGGTAGTAGTCTGTACGCCAAACCGAATGATCGCCCGATACGCCTTACCCTCTGGCAAATATTGTAATAGACGAGTGGCTTTACCGATCGCAATTGGTAAGACTCCCACTGCGGCTGGATCGAGAGTACCACCGTGTCCAACCTTTTTCATGTTCAGAATTCGGCGCACTTTTGCGACGCAATCATGAGAAGTCCAGTCTGGTAATTTCTGTAAGTTAATAAATCCGTCCACAGGTATCTAATTAGGGGGTAGGCTTTAGGCTTTGGACTTTAGGCTATACTTCACACGGTCATATCTTGAGCGATTTTCGGGGTGTATTTACGCCGATTACGGACTGCAAAGAATAACACAATGAATGTAGCAATACCTGCTAAATATAATGGGTGTCCATAAGTCACTGGATTCTTTTGATCGATCATTAGCCCCGCGATTACGGGACCGATTCCATTCGCAGCACTTAAATAGGAAGCATTCAATCCAGACATTTTCCCCTGATCTTCTGGGCTAGTGTTTAATGAAATTAATGTACTAATCATTGGTTGAACTAGCGAATTAAACAACGAAAAAATGATACTAATACCCAAGAAAAAATAAATATCTGGGATTACTGGCATCAAGACAAAAGACAAACTCCTAAAGAATAAGCCAATAAATAGGATTTTGACCAGACTCATGTACTTAGTCATGAGTTTTACCCCTTTAATTTGAACAACAACTCCGACAATTCCAATTGTCAAAAACAGCAGCGTGAGCGAGTTGGTGTCTTGATGTAAAACGTTTAAATAATATGGCTGAAAGGCAAATGTGAATAGTGTAAATGTAGTACCTACGCAGAAATTGATCAGAAACAAGATACCCAGTCTGGGAAAAGTAAAACCTTTCACCAAATCCTGTAATCCTAAATCGAAAATATTAACATCAGATTCTGACTTTCGCTCTAGTGTTTCTGGCAAGAAAAATATGGTTAGAATTAAGCCAACAGCCGCGACTGCCGAGGACACCAGAAAGGCTGTGCCTAGAGATCTTTGCTGGGCAACTAAACTTAAAACAGGCCCAACGACGAACCCTAAACCCAGCGATGCGCCAAATATTCCAAAACCTTTAGCGCGATTTTCTGGTGTAGTGACATCGGCAATTACCGCTTGAGCAACTGAAATATTGCCGCCTGTAACTCCATCGAGAAACCTTGCAAAAAATAACACCATTGCATTAGGTGCCGTACCAGCTAAAAAATTACCAATCACAGTACCAGCTAGACTGATGATTAGTAGTGGTCTTCTCCCGAAACGATCAGATAGTTTGCCAATAATTGGGGTTGCAAAAAATTGAGCGATCGAAAAGATTGAAAACAAGAAACTAGTTTCAATATCACTGAGCTGAAACTCCCTGCCGTATTGATAAATAGTTGGAATTAGAATCGTAAAGCTGAGTGAATTGATAAAGTTGATAAGAGCAATAATCCAAAAGCTACGATTCATTGAATTCGGCGTAAAGAGTTAGGCGATGAGGCTGAATGAATCTGCTGTTGCCAGTTCACCATCGAAAGGTTGGCTACCATCCTGAGTATAAACACGGATGAAACATCACAATCCATTTCGATAGATCAGGGTATTCTCGGATGAATATCTCGATCGCATTCGACTAGACTAGGCTGCACTAGAGTCTGACTGTTGAACGGTGATGATGACCAAGTTTGATGAAATATCCTCACTTAGCTACACTTTGTCAGCTTTTGAGTGAGATAAATTTAAAGCTAAAAAAGGTTAGTGCCGAATATTTTCTGAGTTAGCCTACTGCTACAATTTTTATTACCCCCGATTTGTTCCCGATTTCTAAAGAATTATTTATGATAGATCCCCGATATTCGAGATCACGTTCTGTCTCAACCAGTTCTGGTGTCCAACAGAATTTACCAACTGGTAAAAATTTTAGCGGATCGAGTCTCAGTTCAACCCAGCCAGACAAATTAGTATTCTCGATCGTTACTGATTCTATATCGATCTCAGACCATACAGCACCAGCATCGACAGAAGCACAATCGCCATTGATAGTTGAGGCTGGCAAGATCTTAGTAATTTCGATCTGGTTTTGGTGTCTAATTGGTGCCAATTTTTGCTTTGATAGCCTCAGCACGATCATTCGTTACTGTATTCAAGACATTTAATGTGACTGATATTTAAAAACCCAAGCCAGATTGATTGAGACTGGCTTGGATTTTCAGATAGCTAGTCTTGGTGCCATTTTGGTCGCCAGCCAGGTTTGATTGTCTGCTGCGATCGGGCGATCGCTAGACAGTCATCTGGTACGTCAGTTACAATCGTCGAACCTGCTGCTGTAGTCACTTCTGCCCCAATCTTGAGTGGGGCAACTAGAGTATTATTAGAACCAATCCGCGCGAAATTACCAATGGTGGTTTGATGTTTGTTTTTACCATCATAATTAACAGTAATTGTACCCGCGCCGATATTGACTTGCTTCCCGACGATTGCATCACCAATATATGACAAATGAGCAATATTAGTATTATCACCGATAGTGCTTTTTTTCAGCTCAACGAAGTTACCCACTCGACAAGCCTCTCCAACCTGCCCCTGCTGACGAATATGAGCAAACGGGCCAACATTAGCATTGTGTCCGATCGAGCTATCCACAACCACCGAATACAGCACTTTCACATTGCTCCCAACTTGGCTATTCTCAATCATAGTACCAGGGCCAATCCGACTGCCAATCCCGATTGTAGTGTCTCCACGTAAATGAGTCTGGGGTTCGATAATGGCATCTACACCAATCTTGACCGTATCATCGATCGTCACACTATCTGGATCGATAATTGTTACTCCCGCAGCCATCCAGTTATCTTTAATTCGCGATTGCAAAATCTGATACGCACTAGCTAATTGACGGCGATCATTAATCCCCAAAATCTCCTGATAATCGGGTACATCGTACACCATCACAGGCGATAGAAAATTAACCGCATCCGTAATGTAAAATTCTTTTTGATCGTTATTGCTCTGGAGCTTCGGCAATACCTCTTGCAGCTTCTGCCAGTTAAAACAATATATCCCCGCATTTACCCGCTGATTCTGCCGCTGGGTGTCGGTGCAGTCCCGATCCTCGATGATTTCCTTGAGCAAATTGCTACTATCGCAAAATACCCGTCCGTAGCCTTGGGGATTTGGGATTTGAGCTGTAAGTATAGTTGCTGCATTTTGATACCGCTGGTGAGTCTCCAGGAGTGCTTGGAGAGTTTCGGGGCGCAGTAGCGGCACATCCCCATTGAGAACGAGCAAATCTCCTTGGAAATCAGTTAGATGGGGTAGTAATTGCTGCACAGCATGTCCAGTTCCCAATTGTTGAGTCTGCTCGACAAACTCCAAGTCGGGATAATCAAGCATGGCTTCCTTGACACGACTGGCTTGATAACCAACAATCGCCAGTTGCCGTTCGGGTTGAAGATCTGCACAGCTAATCAATACTCGTTCGACTAGCGATCGTCCTCCCAATAAATGCAATACTTTGGGTAAGTCTGATTTCATTCGCGTGCCTTTGCCCGCTGCTAGAATTGCTACTGCTACCATAAATATAACTACTACTGCCGAAAGTAAACACGCCTTTACTAAAATACCCCATTGCTCGATCCAGCAGATGCAATAGATATTATTAATGAATGTTTCTCGTCAAAGAATTATTTATTCTCGAATACCCCACATCCCCACCCTCTGAGTAAATATGAGTTCATGGTTCAAGCGGTTTATTTCAGCTATTTTCTTGGGCGGGCAAACGATCGTTCACATCCTCAAGGGCAAGTTTAATTACCCCAATATTATCGAGCAAATGGCTCTAGTGGGACCAGAATCACTCATGATCGCCCTGCTAATCTCGACGACAGTGGGGATGGTATTTACGATTCAGGTGGCACGAGAATTTATTAATATCGGTGCTGGACAGGTAGTAGGCGGAGTTCTATCCCTCACCCTCACCCGCGAACTAGCTCCCGTACTTACCGCAGTAGTATTAGCTGGCAAAGTTGGCTCATCATTTGCCGCCGAAATCGGCACGATGAAAGTTAGCGAACAAATTGACGCGCTGTATATTCTCAAGACAGATCCCGTTGATTATTTGGTGGTTCCCCGTGTGATTGCCTGCTGTGTGATGCTACCACTGCTGACGATCTTATCGATCGTCGCTGGTATGCTCGGTGGACTGTTGATCGCAACTAGTATCTTTGGGATGCCAGGGCGCGTCTTCTTGGACTCAGCCCGCAATTTTCTAGACGGCTGGGATCTCTGCACGGCACCGATTAAAGCCGTGTGTTTTGGCGCATTAATTGCCATCATCGGTTGTAGCTGGGGACTAACCACGACAGGTGGTGCTAAAGGGGTAGGACAATCAACAACAACAGCAGTTGTCACCTCTCTCCTCGCAATTTTTATCTCCAATTTTTTCCTATCCTGGTTGATGTTTCAAGGCTCCGGTAGTGCCGTCTCAAAAGGACTGTAAACTCGATATGGCATGATAAAGTACTAGTAAGTTTGCACTTGTACTCATGCGTCGCGATACAATTTTTTATCAACTATTCAAACAATCGCCCACTCTCCTATTCGATTTAATTTCTCAACCCCCTGAAAATGCCGAGCAATACACTTTTGATTCGGTAGAGGTTAAAGAAACTTCGTTTCGGATGGATGGGGTATTTGTGCTGCCAAATCCATTCGGAACTGTGTATTTCTGTGAGGTGCAATTTCAGCCAGATGAGTTGCTCTACGAGCGAATGCTCAGTGAAATCTCGATCTATATTTATCGTCATCGCAATCTGTTTGCTGATTGGAGAGCAATCGTTATCTATCCATCTCGCAGTTTGGAACAATCGGATAGCAGCGTTGTAATAGATCTGTTGGCGAGTGGGCGAATTGTACGTGTTTATCTAGATGAGTTGGGCGCGGTAGAAGAGTTACCAATTGATTTGGGTTTGATGGTATTGACGACGCTGGAGGGAGACGAGGCGAAAGCTGAGGCTCGGCGGCTGGTCGATCTCAATCGAAAAAGTAAAGCTATAATTAACTTAGTGTCTACGATTGTTTTGTATAAGTTCGGTACTTTAAGTAGAGATGAGGTAAATGTGATGTTAGGAACTGAGTTGCAACAAACGCGAGTTTATCGAGATGCACAGCTTGAAGCGGGGCAAAGATTAATATTGAAATTATTAAATCGTAAGCTGGGGATTATTAATCCTGAAGTTCGATCGAGAGTAAATAGCCTGACGATCGATAAACTCGAATCTCTAGGGGAGGATTTATTAGATTTTACTTCTATGGCAGATCTAGAAGCTTGGTTTAGTCAGAATTAACGATCAATATTAGTAATTTTACTTCTTGATCGATCGGAATCATTAAATATTAGCACCCTTGAATTGTGCCTTAATCCGAAGTTATCGCTTCGTATAATATTGTCCGTGGGCAGTGCCCACCCTACATATATTGCTATACTAATCTAGCTACACGGACAAACAGATAATCCCCATTGAGATTCTCATATTGCCGATAAACCAGCTCGAAATTACCAGAAGCAATATCATCCGCAAGTTTTGCACACCCATTAGTTACCTCATCGGGATTTGCCAGACTAGCAAATGTAGATGAGCCTTGGCGCACTCCCTCATCCAGATACATTTCTGGACGCTCTTTCCCACTATAGAGAAAAAAATCTTTAAGGTATGGTGATACGAAATATGGTTCGCATTTATCAACAGAAAACCCTCCAGTTTGGAGCCAATTTAATGTATCGGATAGTGTTGGCATCTGCATAATCGATCGTTGCATTGCCTCTGGAAAATAGTGATGTAGCCAATAGCTGGCCATTTGTTCTGCTGTAGCTGTAAATAGCACCAAATTCGATCCAGATTTGAGAATACGCGCTAACTCCTGAAATACTCTCACGGGATCTGCAAAATGATGTAATGCTAAGGTGACGATCGCACCATCAAAACTCTCGTTATCGAGAGGTATTTCTTCGGCATCAGCAATATGCCAATCGATCTGTGAATATCTGTTTGAAGCTGACTGAATCATTACTGAGGATTGGTCGATACCCGTCCACTTTCCACCTCGATTAGCTAGCGCAATAGTATAATTTCCAGTACCGCAAGCTAAATCTAGATAGTGACTTTTAGGATCGATATTTAGTAAGCTTTCAATCTTTGCAACTAAAAAAGGATCTGCTTGACGTGTGAGATTATATCCTGCGCCAATTTTTTCATATGTAGGAGCATCTTTGTAAGATTTCATTTACACCTCTTGTTAATTCTTTGATCAGATGAAGAAATAGTAGGGTGGGCAATGCCCACAGACAATTATCGAATTAATAACATGAATTGAAATAGTTAATATTGACTACCACAATAATCGATCGATCATATTATTCGCTTGTCCTTGATAATTACCGCCGAATAGATTGTGATGATTGAGAATGTGATAAAGATCGTACAAAATCTTGCGGGTTGAGTAGTCAGGATCGAGGGGATAAACATCAGCATATCCCTGGAAAAAAGCATTGGGAAAACCACCAAATAATGCAGCCATTGCCACATCGACTTCTCGATCTCCCCAATAGGTGGCTGGATCGAAGATTATGGGAATACCAGCGGTGGTAAAGCCAGCATTTCCACTCCACAGATCGCCATGTACTAGGGAAGGTTTGGGACGATAGTTAGCCAACAGACTAGGGATTTTATCAATTAGTTGTGCGGCTCTAGGAAATTTGCCACCGTTGCTTTGAGCGAGTTGAAGCTGATAGCCAATCCGATGATTAGTAAAAAATGTCGCCCAATTATCTTCCCAGGTATTAACTTGGGGTGTCGATCCGATCGTATTATCAATATGCCAACCAAATTTGCGATCGGGACTAATTCTAACACGATGCATTGTCGCTAAGTCTCGCCCCATTTGATTCCAGTTTTGAGGGGTTGCATTATCTATTAAATCTAGATATTCCAATACCAAATAACTCTGATCGTCAGCCACCCCCCAGCAAATCACCGTCGGTACCTTAATTGTTGCGGTGCCAGCTATTTCTAATAATCCCTTTGCTTCAGCAGCAAACATCTCTACGAGGTTCGCTTGATTGAGCTTCACAAAATATCGATCTCGACTGTCACTAATTAAATATGCTTGATTGATCGAGCCGCCACTGATAGTTTGACGATCGACAATCTCAAAATGTTTACCTGTAGTTTGAGTAATTTCCTCGCTGATTTTAGTCCACATGAGCTGCTCTCCACGCTTGAATTTGGTTAATCGCATTACCTACCCAGATTTGCACATTGTGTCCAAATCTCTGAGCTTTTGAGGGAATTGTATTTGTAAATGCCCGAATTTTTACACCTGCTGCTTTTCGTAAATCGTTGGCTTGCGTTTGCCAGGTAGTTGTTGGGGTAGGCGCAACTAAAGAAATCTCTGGTGGGGACATCTGCGGTGACTTAATCTGATTCTCGGTTGGGGGTTGTATTTGCTGTTCGTTCTGTGGTGGCTGCGACGGAACTGGTGGAGTGGATTTTGGTGGATCGATTCTCGTTCCGACAGGCTCTGCCAACGCTGGATCATTTTTCACGATTATTTCAGGTACGATCGTGGGTACAGGTGCGTTAATTGGAGCTGGTTTCGGCGTGGCTGCTGGAGTGGGTTGAGGCATTGGGATGATTGGTGCTGCTTTCACTACTTCAGGAGCGGGTGTCTCAGCGGGGAGTGTTTTGGCAACTGGTGCTGGCTGAATTTCAGTGGTGGGAGCAGGAATCGGTGATGGTTGAACGATTGGCTCGATGATCGGTTTGACTTCTTCTATCGGTTCAACTGGCTCTGGCGCGATAATTGCTGGAGTTTGAACTGTCGGACTAGGTACAGGCTTTGCGACAGGTGCAGGCGCGATTACGACCGGACTAGGACTAGGTTTAACTACTGGAGCAGGTGCAATCACCACTAGACTGGGTGATATTACTGGAACTGGAATTGGTGCGGGAGTCGGTGTCACAGGTGTGGGAACAGGTGTAAGAGCGGGAGTAGGTGCTATTGCAGGTGTCGGAACAGGTAATGGCTTGATTGCCACATAATTAGGATCTACCAGACTACGTTCCAGATTTGGATCGATCTCACCCCTAATTAGCTTGGCTAGAGTATCTTTGGTTTGCGGATCGTAAGTGATGATCGAAACGCTATCGTTATAGACATTGGGGATCGGATTGCCTCGATCGTCTACTAGTTCCAACCTAACCCAATTTTTACCTGGTTTGAAGCCCTGAAGATAGACTGGTGCCCATCTGTCCAAGATAAATCGTTGATCGTTGACGGTGGCTCTAATCCGCCAATTGGGATTATTATCTTGACTACCCTGAGTAACTGTAGACGAGGGCACGTTAGTTAAGTAGTAGTCCAACATAATTGGCTCTGCGCCGTATGTACCCGTTGGACGACTATAAGTAAGTAGCGGTTTGTTTGGATCTGGATTGTTCTCGGCTGTTTTGGTCAAGACATTGAAACTAACTTGAGCATACGCGCCTGTATTTTTAAAACTCTCATGCCACGAACGCGAAGCAAAGACACGTAAACTATGGGTTCCAGCCGCTAAATTTTTAAAAACCAGGGGTTGACTGAGATCGTATACGCCCTGATAAGTTTGTTTGTCCAGAATTACATGCAAATGATTACCTAATCCCAGTTCGGGCTGTTTGAATAGCGGCAAATCTTTGACAGCTAATTTGACAGTGACTCGATCGTCTGTCAGTGTTTGATCTGGTTTGGGACTGAGAATACTGACTTGAGGCTGAAATTTATCCAGACTAGGTGCGAGTCTAGCAATACTTGCTGGAATATTAACTTCCGATAATGGCCCATCAGTCACCACCATCGAATTATTCTCAACCGCAGATCCCACAGGTGTTGCCTGGATCTGTTGCTCACAACTAGCGATCCCCAACATAATTGTCAACGCCAAACACGATCCTACTAATCGAGTAACTAAGTTCCATTCCAGATTCGCTCTCAATATCCGCACCTCTGCTCTCAAAATCACCCGTTTGCACTGCTCATTTTACTAGGATTGGTCGGTTTTTGAACGATCCCCGATCCTAATCGCACTATTGATAAACACAAATAGAAACTATTGGGATCACTTCTGTTATTAGAGAATTGTCACTTTTCGTAAACAATGTGGATAATTAAATCGCGATCGAGTAGCAGTATCGATCTTTACCTAATTCCAATCACAGTTAGTAGATTCGACCCTATCACAGCAAGGCTTTCCGAATATTATTAAGTTTGTTTGAAGAAAAATGTACTAAGCTTGACTTTTCCACCGATTTGAATGAAGCAAGCCTAATGTAAGTATCTCAGATAGCGACTTTGAACTATTGTTAACAAATGGTGATTATGGGTAAGTCCTCAACCTATAATCTGGGAACAGAAGCACTGAGTTGATCAAGCTTATTTGATTAATTCGAGTGCAGCTAATAACTGAAAATTCCATTGGAACTACAGAATACAGCTAGGCTTTTGGCTCCATTTCACTTTTGAAACGGGCAATTTCAGTTGGTGATAACCTCGTTCCTTGTCTCGAGAGGAGAATCCTCATGACAATTAGTCCGCCAGAGCGGGAAGCAAAAGTAAAGGTAGTTGTTGATGTAGATCCAGTTCCTACTTCTTTCGAGAAGTGGGGGAAGCCAGGTCACTTCGATCGCTCCTTAGCGAAAGGACCAAAAACCACTACGTGGATTTGGAATCTTCATGCTCTCGCCCATGATTTCGACAGTCACACAAATGACCTAGAAGACGTTTCGCGTAAGATTTTCAGTGCTCACTTCGGACATCTCGCCGTCATATTTATATGGTTGAGCGGGATGTATTTCCACGGTGCCCGTTTCTCAAACTATGAAGCGTGGTTAACTAACCCATCTGGGATCAAACCCAGTGCCCAAGTCGTCTGGTCAGTTGTCGGTCAAGACATCCTGAACGCCGATGTTGGTGGTGGTTTCCACGGCATTCAAATCACTTCTGGATTATTCCAGTTGTGGAGAGCTTCTGGTTACACCAACTCCACCCAGCTTATGGCTACAGCAATTGGCGGTCTCGTCATGGCTGGCTTGATGCTGTTTGCTGGTTGGTTTCATTACCACAAGCGCGCTCCAAAACTTGAGTGGTTCCAGAATGTAGAATCGATGATGAACCACCACCTGGCTGGTTTATTAGGTCTAGGATGTCTCTCCTGGGCTGGTCATCAGATTCACGTCTCGCTTCCAATAAATAAATTATTGGATGCTGGTGTCGCACCAAAAGACATTCCATTACCTCATGAGTTCTTGGATGCGTCCAAGATGGCTGAACTGTACCCCAGTTTTGCTAAGGGTCTGACTCCGTTCTTTACATTGAACTGGGCAGAATATGCAGACTTCCTCACTTTCAAAGGTGGTCTAAATCCTACTACTGGCGGCTTATGGTTGACTGATACGGCTCACCATCATCTAGCCTTGGCTGTACTCTTTATCGTTGCTGGTCATATGTACCGGACGAATTGGGGTATCGGTCATAGTATGAAAGAAATTTTAGAAACTCATAAAGGGCCATTTACTGGCGAAGGCCATAAAGGTCTATATGAAATTCTCACCACTTCTTGGCACGCACAACTAGCTATTAACTTAGCAATGTTGGGATCGGTCAGCATCATCGTGGCACAACACATGTATGCAATGCCTCCGTATCCATACCTCGCCACTGATTACGCGACTCAGCTCTCCCTGTTTACACATCACATGTGGATTGGTGGCTTCTGTGTTGTTGGTGGTGCTGCTCACGCGGCAATCTTCATGGTTCGGGATTACGACCCTGCGATGAACCAGAACAACCTACTCGATCGAATGTTGCGTCACCGTGATGCAATTATCTCGCACTTGAACTGGGTATCCATGTTCCTCGGTTTCCATAGCTTCGGTTTGTATGTCCACAACGACACCATGCAAGCATTGGGTCGTCCTCAAGATATGTTCTCCGATAAGGCAATCCAGTTACAGCCTGTATTTGCTCAGTGGATTCAAGGTCTGCACACCGCTGCTGCCGGGAACACTGCGCCAAACGCGCTCCAAACTGCTAGTCTCGCTTTTGGTGGCGATGTCCTCGCTGTCAACGGCAAAGTGGCAATGATGCCGATCGTATTGGGTACTGCGGACTTTATGGTTCACCACATCCATGCTTTCACCATTCATGTCACCGTCCTCATCCTCCTAAAAGGTGTCTTGTTTGCTCGTAGCTCGCGGTTAATCCCCGATAAAGCTAGTCTGGGCTTCCGCTTCCCTTGCGACGGTCCTGGTCGTGGTGGTACCTGCCAAGTCTCTGGTTGGGATCACGTCTTCCTCGGATTGTTCTGGATGTACAACGCCATCTCGGTAGTTATTTTCCACTTTAGCTGGAAAATGCAGTCGGATGTCTGGGGTACTGTATCGGCGGATGGTACTGTTTCTCACATTACTGGTGGCAACTTTGCTGCTAGTGCCGTCAACATCAATGGTTGGTTGCGTGACTTTATGTGGGCGCAGTCTTCTCAAGTCATCAATTCCTATGGTTCGGCATTGTCGGCTTACGGTTTGATCTTCTTGGGCGCACACTTCATCTGGGCATTCAGCTTGATGTTCCTCTTCAGTGGTCGTGGCTACTGGCAAGAATTAATTGAGTCGATCGTCTGGGCGCACAACAAGCTCAACTTTGGACCAGCAATTCAACCTCGTGCTCTGAGCATTATTCAGGGTCGCGCGGTAGGTGTAGCTCACTATCTCCTGGGAGGTATAGCGACAACCTGGGCATTCTTCTTAGCTCGATCGATGTCGATTTAGCCAGACAATGCTCTCGGTATCAACTAGTTTAGTTAATCCTAAGCGGTTGAAACCAGACAACATCACTAAACATGATGCTAATCAATGCCACACGAAATGGTTGGAGTTAGCATCATCTCTAACTGCAACCATCTCGTCCGTCCGCGAGGAAATCTGATAAGAAAACTATGGCAACTAAATTCCCCAAATTTAGCCAAGACCTCGCACAAGATCCGACCACTCGGCGGATCTGGTATGGGATCGCCACGGCTCACGACTTTGAAAGCCATGATGGTATGACTGAGGAAAATCTTTACCAAAAGATTTTCGCAACTCACTTTGGTCATCTAGGTATTATCTTCCTCTGGGCTTCTGGCAACCTGTTCCATGTCGCTTGGCAAGGCAACTTCGAGCAGTGGATTAAAGACCCACTCAACGTTAGTCCCATCGCTCACGCAATTTGGGATCCTCACTTTGGTCAACCCGCAGTTGATGCGTTTACCCAAGGTGGCGCGACCAACCCTGTCAACATTGCTTACTCTGGTGTCTACCAATGGTGGTTTACGATCGGGATGCGAACCAATGATGACTTGTATGCTGGGGCGATCGGCTTGCTCCTTCTAGCTTCAGTAATGCTGTTTGCTGGTTGGCTGCACCTTCAACCTAAGTTTCGTCCTAGCTTGTCCTGGTTCAAGAATGCTGAATCTCGCCTGAACCACCATTTATCTGGTTTGTTCGGTGTTAGTTCACTAGCTTGGACTGGTCACTTAGTCCACGTTGCCATCCCCGAATCTCGCGGTCAGCACGTTGGTTGGGACAACTTCACCAGTACACTACCTCACCCAGCAGGATTAACCCCCTTCTTCACAGGTAACTGGGGTGTATATGCTGAAAATCCTGATACCGCTCAACAGATGTTTGGCACAGCCCAAGGTTCTGGAACAGCAATCTTGACTTTCTTGGGTGGCTTCCATCCTCAGACTCAATCCTTGTGGTTGACTGATATGGCGCACCACCACCTAGCAATCGCGGTGATTTTCATCGTGGCTGGGCATATGTACCGCACCAACTTTGGCATCGGTCACAGCATCAAGGACATCCTCAATGCTCACAAACCACCCGGAGGTCGATTAGGTGCTGGTCACAAGGGTCTATATGACACTGTGAACAACTCCCTCCACTTCCAACTAGGATTGGCACTAGCTTCGTTAGGTGTAGTCACATCATTAGTGGCTCAACACATGTATGCAATGCCTCCTTATGCGTTCCTGGCACAGGACTTTACCACCCAGGCCGCATTGTACACCCATCACCAGTACATCGCTGGATTCTTGATGGTCGGTGCATTTGCTCACGGCGCAATCTTCTGGGTTCGTGACTACGATCCAGAGCAAAACCGTGACAACGTTCTAGCGCGGATGCTAGAGCACAAAGAGGCAATTATCTCCCACTTGAGCTGGGTGTCTCTGTTCCTCGGATTCCATACCCTCGGCCTTTACGTTCACAATGATGTCGTAGTTGCCTTTGGTACACCTGAGAAACAAATCTTGATCGAACCTGTGTTCGCACAATTCGTTCAAAGCTCACATGGTAAATTACTCTACGGTTTTGATACGCTCCTATCTAACGGTAGTAGCTTGGCTTCCACCACTAGCGCAGTTTACCTGCCAGGTTGGTTAGAGGCGATCAATTCCGGTACGAACTCCTTGTTCCTCACCATCGGACCTGGCGATTTCTTAGTCCACCATGCGATCGCATTAGGACTCCATACAACTACCTTGATCTTGGTCAAAGGTGCGTTGGATGCTCGTGGATCCAAATTAATGCCCGACAAGAAAGACTTCGGCTATGCCTTCCCTTGCGATGGCCCTGGTCGTGGTGGTACTTGTGACATCTCTGGTTGGGATTCCTTCTACCTAGCGATGTTCTGGATGCTCAACACCTTAGGGTGGGTAACATTCTACTGGCACTGGAAACACTTAGGTATTTGGCAAGGTAACGTAGCCCAATTCAATGAGTCCTCGACTTATCTGATGGGTTGGTTACGCGATTACCTCTGGCAGAACTCCTCTCAGTTAATTAACGGTGACAACCCTTACGGGATGAACAACCTGTCTGTATGGGCATGGATGTTTCTCTTCGGACACCTCGTCTGGGCAACTGGCTTTATGTTCCTAATTAGCTGGCGTGGTTACTGGCAAGAGTTGATCGAAACTGTTGTCTGGGCACACGAGCGGACTCCACTTGCGAACGTAGTTCGTTGGAAAGACAAGCCTGTTGCTCTCTCGATCGTTCAAGCTCGTGTTGTTGGTCTAGCCCACTTTACGGTTGGTTATATCCTCACCTACGCAGCCTTCCTGATCGCCTCGACTGCTGGTAAGTTCGGATAGCTGAACTTCATAATTAGTTGACTTAAAGCCCCCTTCACTTCGGTGTTGGGGGCTTTTTAGATAGAAAATAATTAAGAATTTGATAGAAAATAATTAAGAATTTGGTGGAGGGAGGAGATAATCGAGCGCACCGAAAAAACAAAATCTTCCGTCACAGAATAGTCGGAACTAGATCACACTCAGGCTTGTTTTGCAGTGTTAATTTTGGCTAATATTCCCGATCTGATTACTCGATCGCTGGATATAGAAGAACATCACTAGCGTAAACCCCCCATGTCTTATTCACCAATCGATTCACTGTTGAGCAAAGAAATCACTTTATCTGAATCAGATTCAGAATTTTTAGTGAAAGACAACACTACGTTAGTGAAGTTTTCTTTAATCGCTACTGAAAGCAATACAGAAGAAGTATCTAAGTCTACAGTAGCTCCGGTTGAGCTGTCGATCGATCTCCAACAAGATTTACCATCATCACTTTTCAATTCCTCTAGTCAGTTATCTGGCCAATCGATCGAGTCATTCAGCTATCAGCCTATTTTCAATGCTGAACAAGTAGACCAGCAGGCACACGATGATGGAGAGGATCGCGATCATTTCGATTCTTATCCAATCAGTGACGCGGATGGTGTCGCCGCAGGCACAATCACGGATAACGCTAATCCCAGCACGCCCACCATCCTAAGTAATTTTAATCTCAGCAATGTTTTCAAGCTACATAGTAATCCCAACGCCAAACATACGATCTATCTAGATTTCGATGGTCATACCACGGAAAATACTTGGTGGAATAATACCAGTCGTCCTACCATCATTTCCTCAGCCTATGATACAAATGGTGATGCTAGTACATTTAGTAACACTGAAATGAGCGAGATGGTCGAAATTTGGCAGCGTGTCGCCGAAGATTTTGCCCCATTCGAGGTCAATGTCACCACCGAAGCACCGAATATTGAAGATTTACGGAAATCTGGTGCTGGAGACACTCGCTGGGGCGTACGTACCCTGATGACTCAAGGTATCAATTTATTTGATAACACAGTGTTTTCTGGGGCAGGTGGGATTGCATTCATGGATTCTTTCAATTCTGAATCAGACACACCAATTTTCGCTTTTAATAAAGGGGTAAATAATGCAGCCATTACTGCCAGCCATGAGATTGGTCATAGTTTGGGTTTAAATCATGATGGTCAGGTAGACTCTAATCCCAACGATACGATCGATGATTCAAAATCCTATCATGGTGGCTTTGGCTCAGGGAGTACTAGTTGGGGAACACTCATGGGTGCACCCTTCAATCAAAACCTAACTCAATGGAGCAAGGGGGATTACCAGTATGCTAACAATCAGCAAGATGATTTAGCAGTTATCACTACCCAGAACGGTTTTGGCTATCGGGTCGATGATTATGGTGATAACCTTAATACTGCCACTCGACTATCAGTAGATGCTAGCAATAAAATCACTACCTTTGGTTTAATCGAACGCAACACTGATAAAGATGTATTTTCTTTTGTGACAGGCACAGGTAGTGTTTTACTAAATCTAAATCTTGCGGCTGCTTCTAGAAGTTATATTTCTGATGCGAATAGTAACTTTAATGTTCAATATCTAAATACCCAGGACTCTAATTTAGATTTATGGGCAGGAATCTACAGCTCTAATGGTACGTTGGTTGCCCAATCCAACCCAACAGATCTGCTATCAGCTAACTTCACCAACCTTTTCTTGACTACAGGTGTTTATTATATTCAAATTGATGGGGTAGGCAAAGACGGCACTGATGGCTACAGCGATTATGGCAGCCTGGGTCAATATTCTATTAATAGCACTCTAACAAGTGTCAACGAAGTGAACGGTGACAGTTTAAATAACACATTGTATGGTTCCAGCAACTCAGACTATATTCAAGGTTTTGCTGGGGATGACATCTTACGCGATAACCTGGGTGACGATATCTTGATTGGTGGAGAAGGTAATGACGATCTCTACGCTGGTCAAGGTAACGATATTCTTCAGGGCGGGAATGGCAACGACACGTACTACCTCTCCATTGACAGCACAGACCTCACCAATGATCTGATTAGTGGTGAAACGGCTGATGGCGGCACGGATACTGCCTACGCGCTCTTCTCGGTTGATGCATTAGCTGAAAATGTTGAGAATTTAATCCTCACGGGCACTGCCAATATTAATGCGACTGGTAACAGTGCTAATAATACGATCTCTGGCAATAACGGTAACAACTCTCTTGCTGGTGGTGCTGGTGATGATTCTCTCGTTGGTGGTGCTGGTAATGATTCTCTCGTTGGTGGTGCTGGTGATGATTCTCTCGTTGGTGATGCTGGGGATGATCTCTTACGAGATAACCTGGGTGCAGATACCTTGATTGGTGGAGACGGTAATGATGATCTCTACGCTGGTCAAGGTAATGATATTCTCCAAGGTGGAAATGGCAACGACAAGTACTACCTCTCTAAGGAAAGCACAGACCTCACCAATGACACGATTAGCGGTGAAACGGCTGGTGGCGGCATGGACACTGCCTACGCGATCTTCTCGGTTGATGCCCTCGCTGAAAATGTTGAGAATTTAATCCTCACTGGCACTGCCAATATCAATGGAACTGGTAACAGTGCTAATAATACTATCTCTGGCAATAACGGTAACAACGCTCTCGCTGGTGGTGCTGGTAATGATTCTCTTACTGGTGGTGCTGGGGATGACGCTCTTGCTGGTGATGCTGGGGATGATCTCTTACGAGATAACCTGGGTGCAGATACATTGATTGGTGGAGAAGGTAATGATAATCTCTACGCTGGTCAAGGTAACGATATTCTTCAGGGCGGGAATGGCAACGACACGTACTACCTCTCTATTGACAACACAGACCTCACCAATGATCTCATTAGCGGTGAAACTGCTGATGGCGGCACGGATACTGCCTACGCGCTCTTTTCGGTTGATGCCCTAGCTGAAAATGTTGAGAATTTAATCCTCACAGGCACTGCCAATATCAATGCGACTGGTAACAGTGCTAATAATACGATCTCCGGTAATAACGGTAACAACTCTCTTGCTGGTGGTGCTGGTAATGATTCTCTGACTGGTGGTGCTGGGGATGACGCTCTTGCTGGTGATGCTGGGGATGATCTCTTACGAGATAACCTGGGTGCAGATACCTTGATGGGTGGAGACGGCAATGATGATCTCTACGCTGGTCAAGGTAATGATATTCTCCAAGGTGGGAATGGCAACGACACGTACTACCTCTCTAAGGAAAGCACAGATCTCACCAATGATGTAATTAGCGGTGAAATGGCTGATGGCGGCACGGACACTGCCTACGCGATCTTCTCGGTTGATGCATTAGCTGAAAATGTTGAGAATTTAATTCTCACTGGCACTGCTAATATCAACGCGACTGGTAACAGTGGTAATAATACTATTTCCGGTAATAACGGTAGCAACTCTCTAGCTGGTGGTGCTGGTGATGACTCTCTTGCTGGTGGTGCTGGCAACGACATCTTACGAGATAACCTGGGTGCCGATATCTTGATGGGTGGGGACGGTAATGATGATCTCTATGGTGGTCAAGGTAATGATATTCTCCAGGGTGGGAATGGCAACGACACGTACTACCTCTCCATTGACAGCACAGACCTCACCAATGATGTAATTAGCGGTGAAACGACTGCTGGCGGCACGGATACTGCCTATGCGATCTTCTCGGTTGATTCCCTCGCTGAAAATGTTGAGAATTTAATCCTCACTGGCACTGCCAATATCAATGGAACTGGTAACAGTGCTAATAATACTATCTCTGGCAATAACGGTAACAAC
>JANNBD010000174.1:0-4486 GCA_031385105.1 Chamaesiphon sp. OTE_78_metabat_374 | reverse complement strand
TGTGTGCAAACACACCTGCTTGGTGTCTATGGCCTAGTGGAACCACTCCGATCCCTTCCCGAACTCGGTTGTGAAACGCTCGCACGGCGACGATAGTTGGGGGGTTGCCCCCTGTCAAAATAGCTCGATGCCAAGCTTAATATTTAAAGAGGAAAGGTAAGTAGCTCAATGAGTCACTTACCTTTCCTTTTTATATATTTATATTACACATTTGTCTTGTTTATTTGTTAAATGGGCCTGTGCCACTCGACGTTGAGTGGCGATGAAAATGCAGATAATCTAAGCTGAATTAGAATAGGAAGTAGCGTTGTGCCATCGGCAAAACAGTGGCAGGTTCGCAGGCAAGTAGCTCTCCATCCGCTCTGACTTCATAAGTTTCAGGATTAACTTCAATTCGTGGTAACACATCATTTAACTTCATATCCCGCTTGGTTACATTCCGAGTTCCCAACACAGCTAAAGTCTGCTTTTGCAACTGTAATCGCTCTGGTAAAAATTGCTCCATTGCGACCTGAGGGATAAATGTAAAGGCAGTATTATGTTTTGCACCGCCGTAGCTACCAAACATCGGGCGCATATGTACAGGTTGAGGTGTAGGGATACTCGCATTTGCATCACCCATCTGTGCCCAGGCAATCATCCCACCTTTGATTACAGTTTCTGGTCTAACTCCGAAGAAGGCAGGTTTCCACAATACTAAATCGGCAATTTTACCAGACTCGATCGATCCAACATAAGTGGAGATCCCGTGAGTAATTGCTGGATTAATTGTATATTTCGCAACATAGCGTTTGGCACGGAGATTATCTGCTGGTTGATGATCATTAGGTAAGCCACCACGCTGTACTTTCATTTTGTGAGCGGTTTGCCAAGTCCGAATAATTGATTCACCAATTCTACCCATTGCTTGGGAATCTGAAGAAATCATACTAAATGCGCCTAAATCGTGGAGAATATCTTCAGCCGCGATTGTTTCGCGGCGAATTCTGGACTCGGCAAAAGCCACATCTTCAGGAATACTCGGACTCAAATGGTGGCACACCATCAACATATCTAAATGTTCATCCAAAGTATTTAAAGTATAGGGGCGAGTGGGATTGGTTGAAGAGGGCAGTACATTCGCTTCCCCACAGACTTTGATAATATCTGGCGCGTGTCCGCCGCCTGCGCCTTCAGTATGATAAGTGTGAATTGTTCGCCCTTTAAACGCCGCAATTGTCGTCTCTACAAACCCTGCTTCATTGAGGGTATCCGAGTGAATCGCTACCTGGACATCATACTCATCCGCTACATTTAAACAGTTATCGATCGCTGCTGGAGTAGTGCCCCAATCTTCATGTAACTTCAATCCGATCGCACCTGCTTCGACTTGCTCTACTAAACCTTGCGGTTGACTGCTATTTCCCTTCCCCAACAACCCAATATTCATTGGAAAGGCATCAGCAGCCTGTAGCATCCGGTACATATTCCACACCCCAGGCGTACAGGTTGTTGCACTTGTTCCGGCGGCTGGACCTGTCCCACCACCAATCATGGTTGTAATACCTGACGCGATCGCTACATCAATCTGTTGAGGACAGATAAAATGGATGTGGCTATCAATTCCCCCTGCCGTCAAAATTGACCCCTCTCCGGCGATAATTTCGGTACCTGGGCCGATAATAATATCGACACGATCCTGAATATAAGGATTCCCCGCCTTACCTACTTTGTAGATTTTCCCATCTTTAATCCCCACATCTGCCTTCACAATTCCCCACCAATCCAAGATTACTGCATTGGTAATTACCAAATCTACTGCACCGTCAGCATTAGAAATCGGCGACTGTCCCATCCCATCCCGAATTACTTTCCCACCACCAAATTTAACTTCATCGCCATAGGTAGTGTAGTCTTGCTCAATCTCGATGAATAATTCTGTATCGGCTAACCGAACTCGATCGCCTGTAGTAGGCCCATATGTCTGAGCGTAGGCGCGGCGATCCATTCTATAACTCATGTTTCGTCAGGGGATGAGATTAGGTGCTGATTTAATTTTACTCGATCGAATCTATCTTTTCTAAAGCATTCATTGAGTATTGACAGTAATAAAATGTTGATCGGCGAAGCCAGAAAAGAATTTAGACAATAGGTTGGGCAAAATTTATCTATTAATTGACAAGAAAATAGGCGCGACTAGAGAAACTTGGTCGCACCTATTTTGAATTTGATTTATTTGCGATGTTTACGCAGCCGTAGAACGATCGACTAAAGATAATAACATCCCAATAATTGCTAATTTAGTTGCCTCTAACACCCAGTAGATTGAGTGCATTTGATTCATTTCTACTGGCAAAGATTGGGTCGTTGTAAATATATCTGTATTGAAGCCTAACCCACTCATGTAAGGTGTGAGAATAAAAGTATAACTGAGGGCAATTGCCATTAGCATCACTGCACCTGCAAACATTTTACGGTTGCGATTGCTGTCGCAGACGGCAAGCCGTTCGACACTAGCCAGATTTACCTGACTCAAAGCCCAGATTGTACTCAGAGCAGCCGCAGCACAAACTAATTCGACCCGATTGAAAATCCAAAAGATACTGTAGCTTGCCGAGGCAAAGCCACTGCTTTCCATCATCCCCGTCGTCCACATGGTTGGCATGACGACTAGATCCAACATCAAACTACCACTCAACCAGAAACCCAGACTCCCAATGGCGATGTGCCGCCATAGTTTTGACGGAGCCGAGCTTACAGAGAATCTGCTATTGTCTCCACCATTAAACGCCTGTGTCATCTTAATTTACCTTGTAAGTCTGTCTTGCTATATCTTCAGGATAACTGATGGGATAGATAAGCAACGCTAATTTTTGTATCGAGATTTCAGGTAGATTCGCTATTAACTACCTCTAGATAGCGATCTTCAAGTAAAAAAGCACCTTGTGCAAATTTTACCACCCAATAATTGCCAGGTTTTCGATCTATAATCAAGCCGATCGATCCTAGCTCAAGTACACTAGGGGAGCGCAACATCGGCATCGGATCCGCAGTTTTTAGATGTGTCGGTAGCGCACTTATTCGCACACTTGTGCCAATGTTAAATTTTTGAGACATAAGTTATCAACGATCGATTATTTGTTAATTAACGCAATATTTTAGCTTCGCCATAATGTCTATCCAGCCAACTCCAGCCAGGGTTGGCAAGACCAGATCTGCCTGTGCCAATCGCTCGAAAGGGCCGACCCCCAGTACCCACATCCCTGCTGCTAGCCCTGCGGCAACACCTGCCGGAGCATCTTCGATCACCAGACACTGACGCGGCTCAACCGCGATTGATTTCGCCGCATAGAGGAAAATATCTGGAGCGGGTTTAAGATGTGGGACACTATGACCATCAGCCATAAAATTAAAAAAGTGCTCAATCCCCAATCTTTTCAACACTAATTCAGCATTTTTACTTGATGAGCCAAGGGCAATCTTTACACCAGCTTGATCAAGTTCTGCCAGTAAATTACCGATGCCTGGGAGCAGATGATGGTGATTAAGTTTGTCGATCGACTCTAAATAGTAATCATTTTTCCGCTTTAATAATAGTTGCTGCTGGACCGAATCGATTTGACGATCTCCTAGCAGGTAGCACAGTGCGTCTTCCCGATTCAGTCCCAGCATCCCACCGTCGTGAGTCAGCTTGTCAAAAGGAATCTGCTCCTCATCAGCCAATCGTTGCCATGAGAGATAGTGGAAGTAAACCGTATCAGTAATTACGCCATCAAGATCGAAGATGACTGCTGAAATCTGTGGATCGCGCTCCAGTATAACCATAGCTGTTTGATGTAGACGCTCCTATCTTGACCATAATAACCTCTAGTTGACTTTCTCTCTCATAAAGGTTTGCGCTGATTTTCCAGCATAGAGAATAGTTAAATATCGATCGAGCATTCTATTTCAGTTGAAATCGTACTCTAGAATAGACTAAATACTCCCAACTCCTAATTTTTATGAGTTTACGCGACCAGTTTAATAAATTAACAGGCAAAACCCAATTTGTCGTTGCCCGCATCTTTCTGCATCTGGGTGGAGAAGAAGTTTCTCCCCTATTGGGTATTTTAAACCAAGCAGCCAGACAAGCGATCGAAGCCGATGGGGATTTGACGATTGTGGGCGAAGGACTAGTAGAAATCTGTCAAAATCTATTGCAGTACGACACCTACTGGCGATCGGCTGCCAATGAAGGTGATGTATTCTGGGATGAAGGTGGCGCAGGGGACTATGCTAATGAGCTATTTACTGATTCCGCTGGACGCTATTTGAGTGAACCAGACTTGAGTGAAACAAGTACTAATCCTAATCAAAAGTTAACACTCACTCCGACTCGAAATTTGATTTTGATGTTGACTGTCGCATTAGAAGGTGAAGAACCTAGTATTGAAGCAGATTTAGCAGATATGGGTGCGATGAAAACTGCTTTAAAATCGCTAATTAATCTTCACTATCAAGAGCGTTT
>JANNBD010000132.1:0-4159 GCA_031385105.1 Chamaesiphon sp. OTE_78_metabat_374 | reverse complement strand
ACAGTAGCTGTAGTAGTACCGTCGCCAGCAGCGTCGTTAGTTTTGGATGCAGCTTGACGAATCAAAGCAACACCAGTATTTTCAACGTTATCTTCGAGTTCGATTTCTTTAGCAATGGTCACACCATCGTTGACGATTTGGGGTGCGCCAAATTTCTTCTCTAAGACCACGTTACGACCTTTAGGGCCGAGGGTAACTGCTACCGCTTCAGCCAAGATGTCCATCCCACGTTCCAACGCGCGACGAGCATTTTCGTTGTATATAATTCGCTTTGCCATAATCTTTAATTTTAGGAGTGAGGTGAAATGTTCGTAGATGAAACAATCTAGCCGACTACAGCTAAGATGTCTTTTTCAGATAACAGAACATATTCGTCGCCGCCGAGCTTAACGTCGGTACCAGCGTATTTGGAATAGAGAACTTTGTCGCCGACTTTGACTTCTGGCTCTTGACGGGTACCGTCTTCGTTGCGCTTACCAGGACCAATTTGGACGATTTCGCCAATTTGGGGCTTTTCTTTTGCTGTATCAGGAAGCAAGATACCACCTGCGGTTTTTTCTTCAGATGCGCTGACTTTAACAAAGACGCGATCGGCCAAAGGCTTGACTGTAGATACTGTTAACGATACTGATGCCATAATTATTTTTGAGTATTTAGCACTCTCAACTGCTGAGTGCCAATCTATCCGATCGAGGTGTGGCATCGCAAGCAAGGGTTGAGTACGGGTTCCCGCACAACTCTGTTTTGACGGATACTTGAGGTAGAGCAAATAGTTGAGATCATGCCGATTATGCAAGTAAAAGCCGCCGTCGCCTTCCAAGCTGGTAAACCGCTGGAAATTACTACCGTCAATCTCGCTCCACCTCAGGCTGGCGAAGTATTAGTCGAAATCAAAGCTACTGGAGTCTGTCATACCGATGCTTTTACTCTCTCTGGAGCCGACCCAGAAGGCCTATTTCCGGCGATCTTGGGACATGAAGGGGCGGGCGTAGTTGTGGAGGTTGGAGCGGGTGTCACCAGCCTGGTACCTGGCGATCGAGTGATTCCGTTATACGTGCCAGAGTGCCGCAATTGCAGCTACTGTACCAGCGGCAAAACCAATCTCTGTCAAGCGATTCGGCTCACCCAAGGGCGAGGCGTGATGCCCGATGGCAGTAGTCGGTTTTCCTATGAGGGTGAGATGTTGCATCACTATATGGGTACGTCTACTTTTGCGAACTATACGGTGGTGCCGGAGATTGCCCTCGCCAAGATTCGCCCCGACGCGCCATTTGAGAAAGTCTGTTTGATTGGGTGTGGAGTTACGACCGGAATTGGGGCGGTAATTAATACAGCCAAAGTCGAGCCGGGTGCGAATGTAGTGGTGTTTGGCTTGGGTGGGATTGGTTTAAATGTGATTCAGGCAGCGCGGATGGTGGGCGCGAACATGATTATCGGGGTTGATATTAATCCCGCAAAACGTCCCCTGGCAGAAAAATTGGGGATGACTCATTTTGTGAATCCCAAAGAGGTAGAGGGAGATTTAGTCCCCTATCTGGTGGATCTAACTAAAGGTGGTGCCGACTATAGTTTTGAATGTATTGGCAATGTCGATCTGATGCGTCAAGCCCTCGAATGTTGCCACAAAGGTTGGGGTGTCAGCGTGATTGTCGGTGTCGCTGGAGCGGGGAAAGAAATTAGTACCAGACCATTTCAACTAGTCACTGGACGAGTCTGGAAGGGTACAGCTTTTGGTGGGGTTAAAGGGCGAACAGATGTGCCTAAAATCGTTGATTGGTATATGGATGGCAAGATTAATATCGATGATTTGGTGAGTGAAATCATGCCGATCAATCGAATCAATGATGCCTTTGACAAGATGCATCGGGGCGAATCCATTCGATCTGTACTTACTTTCTAAAGAGTTTAATGCTAGGCGACTACTTACTTACTTCATTCCATAGCAATCCTGATTGAGCAGCTCAGTTTCTAAAGGGCAGACATGAAGCACTGCCCCTGTAAACACTTATAATATGTTCAAACATTAATGTACTATTGCCATGAGTTAGAGAACAGAAAGCAAATTATTTATCGAAATGTGGCCATTGATTCAGGCTAACATTACAGACAAAGAGGAACGTATAGAGTTCACTGGAGAATTGCTCCAACTGTTTGCTAGACAAGACATGGATTCATTTGATATCGAAGATGTTCATCCTGATATTCGAGCAGCAATGCGTCAAGTCGGCATTGAGATTTTAGAACCGGATAAGTATCAAGATAATTATGTTGCATAACTAAAGATAATCACAATTAGTAAATGTATGAACTATAGAGATATTATTACAATTGAACCTAATAAACGTGGCGGTAAGCCTTGTGTACGTGGTTTGCGAATTACGGTTTATGAAGTGCTTGAGTACTTGGCTTCTGAGATGACTGAAGCAGAAATCCTCGAAGATTTTCCCGATCTGACGCGAGAAGATTTAAAAGCTTGCATTGCTTATGCGGCAGATCGTGAGCGTCGATTTATTGCCATTCCATTACCTGCATGAAATTACTTTTTGACGAAAATTTGTCACCAAGGTTGTCACAGCGTTTGGCTGATATTTTTCCAAATTCGCTTCACGTTAGAGATGTAGGAATGAAAGCAACGATCGATCCCATAGTTTGGGATTATGCAAAAGAGCATGATTTTATGATTGTTTCTAAAGACTCAGATATGCACGATCTGAGTTTAGTGCTGGGGAATCCACCGAAGGTCATTTGGCTGCGACTGGGTAACTGCTCAACATCACAAGTTGAAGGTTTACTGCGTCGCGACTTTAACGCAATTGAGTTATTTTACAGAGATGCTAATTTGTCACTAATTGCTCTATCCTAATTTCTCAAGTGCTACGGATTTCTTGCAAGGAGTTCCAAAAAAAGGGAACAAACCCCACCTTGACCGATCGAGTCCCCACCCCCTAGAATAGAAAAGTGGTCTGGCTGCGATGTTGGTGACTGCCAATAACGTTTTTTGATCTATGCTTGAATTTTTTACGGGAACTAATGTTATTCCAGCGGCAGTAAACTGAACTATGTATTCAGAAACTATAAGCACGAATTTCCGGTACCCACCTGGTTTTAACCAGGTCATAAACTGAGGTAAAACGGCATTGCGGTTGACCTAAATATTTTGAATATAGAACCTCTAGCATTCGTGCTGGGGGTTTTGTTTATGAAAGTGGATAGTGAATAGTGAATAGTGGATAGCGAATTAAGACAGGATGAGAGACAAGTTTTGCTGATAAAGTGGATTGGCAGACATTTGATGAGATTTAGAAGATCATGACACCACAGGATTTGATGAAGCAGGAAGTTGGTAAGGCGGCTGCGGCGCGGGTACAGTCGAATTCGATCGTGGGATTGGGGACTGGTTCGACGACGGCGTTTGCGATCGAGTATATCGGCAAACGGTTGGCGGCTGGCGAGATTACCAATGTCAAGGGGATTCCGACATCTTTTCAAGCCACTGTGCTGGCTAAACAGTATGGTATTCCATTAACTACGCTTGATGAAGCCGATCGAATTGACATCGCGATCGATGGTGCTGATGAAGTCGATCCTCACAAAAATCTGATTAAAGGTGGTGGTGCGGCACATACTCAAGAGAAAGTAGTTGATGCACTAGCGGCGCAGTTTATCGTCGTGGTAGACAATACCAAGTTAGTTGATAAATTAGGCTCTACTTTCCTCGTCCCCGTGGAAGTGATTCCAATGGCGGTTACGCCTGTGATGCGCGCAATCGAAAAACTCGGTGGTAAACCTCAACTTCGCATGGGCGTTAGAAAAGCTGGCCCAGTAGTCACAGATCAGGGTAACTTAGTCGTAGATGTCAAATTTGACTCGATCGACAATCCTGCGGAATTAGAAAAAACGCTCAATAATATCCCTGGCGTACTCGAAAATGGTCTGTTTGTTGGTGTGGCAGATTTGATTTTAGTCGGTGAAGTTCAAGGAGATAAAGTGATCATCAAAGAAATGTAAAAATTCGGATTTGTAGGGGCGGGTGTCTTGTCGTTTTTTTATTAGGGGGAAACCCCCCAAAAAAAAAGCCGCCGAATAAAAACGCCGCTTTATTATTTAAACTAAAAAGCAGCTAAAAAATTATTTTTTAACCCCCCAAACACCCCCCGCC
>JANNBD010000130.1:0-13071 GCA_031385105.1 Chamaesiphon sp. OTE_78_metabat_374 | reverse complement strand
GACTGCTGATGAAGATTTCGATCTGGCAGCACTCAGTTTCAATGTTGATATGTCGGGACAACTATTTCCCAGCCAAGCCACAGACTTCTTCTCTGAGGGGTCAAATTCTGGGGGGCACTCACAGCAATCTCCCGCCAATCTCGCCACTGGGTTCCACAATAACGAGCAAGAAACCCTGACTGACGCTTTTGCCTTTGGGTACACTCAAACAGAAGGGGAACCAACTGGTAGTCCCGATAGTGGACTGTTCCAGACTTTCTCCGCTGTAGATAAGACTGAAGCAGGCGATGATACTGGCTTTTTCAATATCTCCCCCGCCGCACATCGAGCTTTTGCCAGCTTCGATCCGGATCAAGGTAACGCTGTTGCCCCTGCGGAGGTAGCAGCACCATCACCACAGCCACAAGCTGCGACTGTCGATCCCGCAGATCGGCCAACGATGATTTTTGCGAGTAGCTCAAACGACAATGCGGTTAGCGAAACAGACCGCGTACATTCGGGCTTTTCCGTTGCAGATATTTCTGATGCCCTCAATGAAATCAGTGGCGCACTGCCACAAGCTTGGCCTCCCACCAATCAATCGGTAGAGGGAGATAATTGGATTAACAATGATATTGTGATCGATGCCAAAAATGCGATTGTATTCGATGATAATCATCAAGAAGCAACCAATGACTTCATGAATTTTGGTGGCCCAAGCACCTTTCAGGATGATTTTGTCGCTCAACTTAATTCATCCCCAGCATCGATTAAATCAGATTCGAGCGGTGATAGTGGCGGCACACAATCTGGGTTCTTTGATTTGCCGGACAACTTCGCGGTTCCAGCAGATCTACCGCCACTGGATGGCCCCAAATCTTCAGCGATGTTTGATGATAGCTCGACATTTATTAATGGAGTATCAGTTTCTGGGATCAAAATGCCTCAGTCATCAATGGATAGTGCCATCTATCGAGATGAAAATACTCAAATGAACATCGAAAAATCATCAGGTGGGATCTTTGGATCATTTGAAAAAGCTTCATTCCAGAAGAAACAGTGGTTGATTTCTGGTGCGGCTGGTCTTGGTGCGGCTGTGGCAATTGCTGGAGTTACCTTTGGCTGTAGCTTGACACTCGATGAAAAGGATCGAGCCGCACGGGAACCAATCCAACGAGCTGGACTAATCATGATGGCGGTCGGTGGTCTGACTAGCTTTGGGATCACCAAGATTCTGACTGGACGGTATTCCAAGCAGGTGACTCGCAGTGTGCGCGATCTCCAAGCTAACTTCGAGCAAGTCTCTCAGGGCAATATGTCCGCCCGTGCCAGCGTATCTGCCCAGGATGAATTGGGGACATTATCATCCTCCTTCAACTATATGTTGCAGTCAGTAGTGACTAGCAACTCCGAAGCCCAACGCAAAGCCCGTGAAATGGAACTAGCCAAGGATGAACTCCAACGCCAAGTAATTCGCCTGCTCGACGATGTAGAGGGGGCAGCACGGGGCGATCTGACCGTAAAAGCGGAAGTAACTGCGGATGTACTCGGTGCGGTCGCTGACTCGTTTAACTTGACGATCGATAGTCTCCGCCAGATTGTACAGCAGGTACAGGTTGCCGCAGTTCAGGTAAACCAAGGTTCGACCGAGAGTGAAGCATTTGCAAGACGACTATCTTCGGATGCTCTCAGCCAAGCGGAAGAGCTAGCTGTAACGGTAAACTCTGTCCAAATGATGACTGCCTCGATCAAACGGGTAGCCGAAAGTGCGCGGGAATCGGAAGAAGTAGCCCGCACAGCCTCCGCAACTGCTTTGCGCGGTGGTGAAGCGGTAGAACGGACGGTAGCAGGTATTCAAGAGATTCGAGAAACAGTAGCCGAAAGTACGCGAAAAGTCAAGCGGTTAGCAGAATCTTCCCAGCAGATTTCCCAAATCGTCTCGGTCATCTCCCAAATTGCCTCTCGTACCAACTTACTCGCCCTCAACGCCAGTATCGAGGCAGCTAGAGCGGGTGAATCCGGTAAGGGGTTTGCGATCGTTGCTGATGAAGTCCGGCAACTAGCCGACAGAAGTGCCAAAGCTCTCAAAGAAATCGAGCAAATCGTCCTCCAGATTCAAAGTGAAACTGGTTCGGTAATGGTGGCGATGGAGCAAGGAACCCAGCAAGTTATCGCTGGTACCAAACTCGCCGAAGAAGCCAAACGATCGCTCGATGACATTATTCAAGTATCCAGCCGGATCGATGCCCTGGTGCGATCGATTACCACCGATACGATCGAGCAACGTGAAACATCCAAGGCAGTTACTGAAGTTATGCAATCAGTCGAGATTCAAGCCCAGTCAACCTCCCAAGAAGCCCAGAAGGTATCTTCGTCCCTCGAAAACCTCGTGGTTGTTGCGAGAAATCTACTTACTTATGTTGAGAGATTCAAAGTGGAATAAGTGAATAGTGGATCGTGAATCGTGAATCGTGAAGAAGGGCGCGAGCGTCCAAAACCTTTTGCAATTCACCATTCACCCCGAACCTTACTAGTCCACTATCCACTATCCACTATCCACTATCCACTATTCACCATTCCCTAGTTATGGAACACGATCGCATCCTGGGCTACTTCTTAGAAGAAGCTGTCGAACACTTAAACACGATCGAGCAAGGCTTGCTCAATCTCCCCGAAACAGTCAAACAGCCCGCGATGATTCGGGAGCTGTTTCGGGCGGCACATTCGATCAAGGGTAGTGCCGCCATGCTAGGGCTGGCTGATGTGCAGAAAGTGGGCAATCAATTTGAAGCCAACTTCAAATTGCTCAAAGAACAGCCGCAAATTGCGGTTGATAAACAGCTTCAATCCCTATTTTTGGAAAGCTTTAGATTCCTGCGGGCAGGAGTTGAAGAAGTGCGAGGATCAAAGGATCCTTATCGCCAGGATCCCAATACGCCGGATCCGATCGGCGATCCAGTCTTTGAAGAGCTAAAGTCTTATTTACAACAGTTGCTATCTACAACTGAGCCAACTATTGCACCTGCAACTAATCAGAACCCAGCTCGTGATCCGGCCTTAGAACAAGTCTTCGGTGAATATGTCACGCGCAAATTAGCAGAAATCATTAGTTTTTGCTCACAATCAGATCGAGTAGAAACTCGCACCCAAATTCAACAGATTTGCCAAAAATTAGGCAACTTGGGCGAAAATTTTGAGTTCTTGGAATGGACAAATCTATTTACAGCTTGCCGATTGGCAACAGCAAATCCAGCAAATCATCTGCCTAAATTGGGCGAAACGATCGAGACTGCTGTTAAACAAGCGCAGATTTTGATCTTAGCCGATCGACATCAAGATATTAATATTACTCCCGATCTAGCTGAGGCGATCGCACCGCAAACTACTGTCGATCGACTAGTTCCAGCAAGTATTGATGCTTGGGAATTGGGTGACATGGCCGATCTCGATCTCAACTTGGGAAACACCACCCAGAAATTAATTGGTAAGGATAATCATCCGATTATTTTACAGAGAAGTGCGGTTGCATCATCGATTAGTAGCTCAGTTGGATCATTTGACTTTGATAATCTCGATCTATTTGACGATCGAGCTACTTTTTCTGAGCTAGCAGTTGACTCAGATGAATTGGAGCTGAATGAGTTTATGAACTTACTCAGCGATGATATGCCCACCGAAGGCACCTGGATGGATGACAATGATTTCTTTGGCCAAGAAGTTCCGCTCAAAGATCTCAATGATTCAATGTTCTTAACTACTAATATTGCCACTGCTAACCTGGTCGAAGATGAGCCGAAATTAATTAGCACTGATTATGATGAAGAGACATTTTACTCGCCAGATTTTGAAGGGATCAATGATGGTGAGATGCCGAATTTCTTATCAGATACAAAACTAGTTGCAGCCCAACATCAACCGATCGATCTAGGGTTGGATCTCACCGCTACCGATCGACAACTTCAACCAGAGTTGGATTTCGATCTAGATCTCAATTTCTCTGCCCCAGATTTTAGCTTGGATCGGCCGATGAGTGAGCTGTTTCCTACTGTTGCTGCACCTGAAAACTGGCCAGCGGTGGACGATCCATTCCTGACTGATATCCCAGCCGTTGAGCATCAAAGCGAACCCAATAATTTTCAGCTCGACCTTCAGCCAGACAGGATTGAGCCGGAAGTTGGGTTAGATAGTTTATCGCTGCCAGCAATTGAATTAGTGACTGTTGATGATGATTTGTCAGCCAATTTTGAGCTACAACTACCAGATTTAGATCAGCCTTTGCCACCAAATGAGAATGATAACTTATCAACTTCAGATATTCTCCTCCTTGAAGAAATCGATGGTGGAGCCGCCGCTGTGCAGAATCATTCTTATCTGTCAGAATCAATAGGTGAACTAGATGAACAAAATGATCGTGATTTTGATGAACTTTCTGCTAAATCAGACAACTGGATCGATTCTTCACCGGAGATCGACGAATCTAAAATTGAAGATCTCCAAGATTTAGATTTAAATGCGCTTGATCAAATTGAATTAGAAGTTACCTCCTCCGTGGCAGATGATTTAGCTGATTTTGACTTCGATGCTTTTAGTGAAGACAATTCGGCCATAACTGACCGCCCGATCGATCTGCCAATTGAGGCTGATCCCACGCCATCTGTCAATGATGATTTTGCAGACTTCAATTTCGCTGATGTCAGTGATGATCGATCGATCGCAGCAACTACTGCTGTTGCTGATCTGTCAGATTTAGATTTCAATCTTTTTAGTGATAATTTAGCGGTTGCTACTAATGACGATGCTTTTGGTGCTGATGCTCTTGCCAACTTAGATCTCAACCTGCCAGAAATTGGAGCTGTAGATCCAGCCGCAAATACTGATATGTTCGCAGATCTAGATTTAGCCAGCCCGAATCAGCTCAATCCATTGGCAGATCTAGATATTGGTAGTGATTTGACAGAATTAGGCTTAGATTTAGATCTCAGCCTCGATCAGTCATCTGCGGAGTTTGGGGATTTATCCGAACTAGACTTCGATCTGGGAGACATCAGCACTGATATCACCAGTAATGACTTAACTGATTTCAGCGATATCTTGGGCGAATTGCCAGCATCAAATCCTGCCGAGATGGACGATTTAGATGCCCTGTTGAGTGGGGAGAATAGCGGCTCAGTGACCTCTGGAGCAACGTTTGACGATCTAGATGCACTGATGATCGATTTTGCTCCAACTGCTGCTTTAGAGCCTAATTTCGACGATCTGGATGCACTGATGGGTGCTGGTGCAGCCATTGCCACAGTTGCGGCTGTCGCTACAGTCGTTAGCCCAGCAGCCAGCACTGCGAAACCAAAATCAGCCGATCGCAAGTCGGCGAAGCAATCACGGACATTCGAGCAGACGATGCGGGTGTCTGTCCGACATCTGGACAATCTCAACAACTTAGTTGGGGAACTCGTCGTCAACCGCAACACCCTAGAGCAAGACCAAAATCGGATGCGCCAGTTCGTCGAAAAACTGCTCTCCGAAGTCCAAAAGCTCAATGATGTGGGTAAGCGGATGCAAGATCTGTACGAGCGATCCCTGATGGAAAACTCCCTAGTAGCCAGTCGTCAGCAGGCGAAAGCTAACAGTAACAGCAGTAGTAATATTCCTCAAGCTGGTGGTGAGGAAAACAGTCATGGCATCGAATACGATCCACTCGAAATGGACAAGTTTACGCCGATTCACTTGCTCTCCCAAAAGATGATCGAGCTGACTGTGCGAGTCCGCGAGTCAACTGCGGATATCGAGTTCGTCGTCGATGGTAGTACCGAAGTCACCCGCACCCTGCGCCAGATTACTGGACAGCTCCAGGAGGATTTGACCAAATCACGGATGATTCCGTTTGCTCAAACCGCCGACAGGCTCCAACGCGGTGTCCGCGATAATGGTCTCAAGTACGGCAAGCAAGTCGAACTTACCGTCGAAGGACGCGACACCCTGATCGATAAAGTGATTCTCGAAAGTCTCACCGATCCGCTGATCCACATGGTGAATAATGGAATCGCTCACGGGATTGAATCGATCGCTGATAGACAAGCTGCGGGCAAACCAGCCGACGGCAAAATCATGATTCGTGCCCTACATCAAGGGAACCAAACGATCATTTCCATCTCTGACGATGGTGCAGGCATCGATACTGAAAGAGTCAAGCAAAAGGCACTGGAGAAGGGCATTATCACTCCTCAAAAAGCTGCCACAATGTCCAAATCCGAGATCTACGATCTGCTGTTCTTGCCCAGTTTCTCTACCAAAGATCAGGCTGATGAATTGGCTGGACGCGGTGTAGGGATGGATGTGGTGCGGACGAGTATTACCGAAATTCGAGGCACGATTACCACTGAATCAACGCTAGGAGTCGGTACTACTTTCACCATTCGTTTACCACTGGCACTGAGTATCGCCAAAGCCCTAATTGCAGTAAATAACAAGTGCAATATTGCCTTCCCAATGGATGGAATTGAAGATACTCAAGATGTCAGCCCTGAACAGATTCAAACGAATGCTGACGGTCAACAGTGCATCTTCTGGCGCGATGAAATGATGCCATTCAAACCCCTATCGGAACTGCTAGAATTCAATCGTCCGCTACCACGAAATAATTTTTATACAACAAATGAGGATGATAGCGATCTCGTCTCAATCTTGATTCTCCGTAGTGATGGCAATCTCACCGCCGTTCAAGTAGACAAAATTATCGGCGACCAAGAAATCGCGATCAAACCACTCCAAGGGCCAGCCTCTAAGCCGCTAGGTATCGCTGGTGCCACGGTAATGGGGGATGGACGGATCATTCCGATCGCTGATGTAATGGAGCTAATCGACCTCGCCAAAGGCATCCTGACTCGTCAAGTCTCGGCTGATTGGACGACTCAAATGGCTGCTTCGACTGTCCAGCTCCCCGAATCGATGGTACTGATCGTCGATGACTCAATCACCGTCCGCGAATTGCTCTCGCTCACCTTCAAACGCGCTGGCTATCGCGTCGAACAAGCTCGCGATGGTCAAGAAGCCTGGGACAAGCTCCGCGCGGGTCTACCCTGCGATATCGTCTTCTGCGATATCGAGATGCCCCGCATGGATGGATTGGAATTCCTCTCCCGTGTCCAAAAAGATGCCGCCCTCAGCAAGGTACCAGTTGCCATGCTCACCTCCCGTGGTAGCGACAGGCATCGCCAAATTGCTTCCCAGCTCGGTGCCAGTGGCTACTTCATCAAACCATACCTGGAAGAAGCGTTGCTTGATGCCGCGAAGCGGATGATCAAGGGTGAAGTACTTCAGATTGTCTAATCTAATATCTAATTTATGACTTTATTGCCCGTTCAGCGGGCATTTTTTTTTGCTTAAAATCACATCAAATATCCTGTAGGGTGGGCAATGCCCACAGACCATTTTCGATTCAGCAACATGAATATTGAGGATACTTAATATCGCTAAATTAGTATAGAGTCTACTTGATAAAATCAAATACTTTGAAGTCTTTTGCTTTAACAAAATATGGTCTGTGGGCATTGCCCACCCTACATTTCTCTGCTGAAATCCAGCAGATCCTAATAGAAAAATTACTTCAATCGAACTTTCCGCGCCTGTTTACCGACAGGCATTTTCTTTTGCCTGGACATTGATTTCAACTTAGGATTCTGGTTGAATAAATTGCGTAATGGCGATCGCTTGTATGTCGATACCACCCAATCACTGGCATAGTGGCTCATCGCGCCCAATTCCAAGCCACAAAAAGTCGCTAAATAAACGGGTAGATTAGACTCGATCGAATGCTTCACAATCCCAATTAACTGCTGCCCCGTATATGTCTTGACTCCAGCAAACTGCACGATACCCAGATAAAATAACCCAACTAATCCCACCCATAAACCTAAATATAGTATCCGCCCCACCGTTCCAATAATCGGCCCATGTGACCAGATCGATCGATGCTTAATTGCCTTCTGATAAGGCTTCCACAACCACCGCAGCTTCCCCCAGCGTTTGTAATGAAACGAATATAAATCTAAATCTGGCCCAAAAATTAGTCCACTCACCAAAAAACCACCCGACACCCAAAATGCTAGATCGGCACGAGTAGTCATAAATAACGTGCCCCCAGCAATGAATGGTAAACTCCAAAGGGTCACTCGATCGTGTGTACGTCCAGAAGGCAAGGTAATTAATTAGTGGATAGTGGATAGTGAATGGTGGATAGTTATGAATATAAGTTCTAACACAAGGGCAATTATACACTTCCGATCGCGATCCACTATCCACTAATCACTATCCACGAAATGACTAATCTTACTGACGAACAATACAAACAGAAAATGCAGCGGCGGCAGCAGATCCAGGCGGAGAAGATCGAGCAGTCGATCGATAAAAAAGGCTTGATTATCGTCAATACGGGTACAGGCAAGGGCAAAACTACTGCCGCACTAGGAATGGTGCTCAGGTCGCTCGGACACGGCTATAAAGTCGCGATCGTTCAATTCATCAAAGGTGCTTGGGAACCAGCCGAGAAAGCCGTTTTAGAGCGGTTTGGCGACCAATTAGTATTCCAAGCGATGGGGGAGGGCTTCACTTGGGATACTCAGGATCGGGAGCGCGATATTGCCACCGCCGAGCGTGCATGGGAGCAAGCATTGAGCTATATCATCGATCCTGAGTATCAATTGGTATTATTAGATGAGGTAAATATCGCCCTCAAATTGGGTTATCTTAGTCCTGAGGTAGTCATCGCTGGACTGGCCCAAAAGCCGGAATTTTCCCATGTCATCCTCACTGGTAGAGGCGCGCCCCAAAGTCTAATTGACATTGCCGATCTCGTCACCGAGATGACGATGATCAAGCATCCCTTTCGCGAGCAAGGAGTCAAAGCCCAACCAGGAATTGAGTTTTAGCAAGCATTTAGACGGTTGTAACGTCTCATTAAAACAATGACACCGTGGCGAAAGATTTCTTCCAAATGGCTGGTGCAGGATCGCTGGCTCTCACTTCGTGCGGATACTTGTGAGATTGGGAATGGTCTGATCCTCGATCCATATTATGTGATGGAAGAGCGCGATTGGGTTCACATTTTCGCTCAAGATAGTCAAGGTCGAGTGCTAGTGGTCAAACAGTATCGATATGCTGGCAACGTCGAATGTGGTGAGCTACCTGGGGGTGTTGTCGATTCAGGCGAGACACCTGAAGATACTGCTCGGCGAGAACTTCAAGAGGAGACTGGCTACCTTGCGAGTAGATGGTTTAAAGTGGCGAAAGTCTTTGCCAATCCAGCGCGACAAACAAATTTTATCCACATTTATTTGGCTGACGATCTCAGCATTCGCGGCGAACAAAGACTCGATGAAGCTGAAGATATCTCGATCGAGTTTTTGTCAGTTGCAGATATTAAAGCGGCAATCCAACTTGGTGAATTTGCTCAAGCTCTGCACATCGCTTCTTTTTATCTGAGTTTAGAATTTCTCAGTAGAAATAAGCATATAAATTAAGACTTGTTACTGCCAATATTGTCACAGCTAGCGAAAATCAACCTTGAACTTGAACTTGACCATTGACAACTTGAGCTGAGAAAGTCTGTAATTTTACAGTAGAGTCGTCTAAGCACTCACCTGTTAACAGGCTAAAATTCTGCTTATAAATCGGTGATGCAACTTTGGGAATACCATTGCGATCACCGACAATTCCTCTCGATAAAACGTATGCTTTACTAAACGGATCTAGATTCTCGATCGCATACACATCCATTCCCTCACCAACTCTAAATACAGCAATTTGTCGATCGTTTATGAGGGCGCAAACTCCGGTATTTGGCAAGATTCGATCGAGTGGACAGATCGTTGTCCATTGTTGGGTGATTGGCTGAATTGGTTCTGTTGTAGTCATAATAAAAATTGGAGTTTGGGAAGAAAGTTGGATTACCAAATTTCATTCATGTTTAATGCAAAACCTGACAGGAGTTCATCACAGTCAACTTTGATAGGCGCATCTAATATTTCTAGCTCTTGTCCAAGTCGATAAATTTCAACCTTTTTATCTTGGGGATTAATCAATAAACCTAACTTTACACCAAGAGTTTGATATTCTACCATCTTAGTTTTGACTACATTTAGCCTGTCAGTAGCAGAACGTAGCTCTATTACAAAATCGGGAACTACTTTAATAAACCCTTTAATATTTACACCCTCTAACCGCGATCTTTCGATCCAAGAAACATCAGGTGAAATTTTACCTCCACCGATAGCGATAAAATCATAACCAGTTGAGGAGTCAAATACACGACCTAATTTGGTTCTATCGTTCCAATTCCAAACTCTGGCAAACAATGTACCATTCTTCTCACCAGTTTCGCCACCTGTTGGAGCCATAACAATCAATTCGTGATTTCGCGTTAATTCTAGTCTTAGATCGGGGTTGTCGATACAAAGTAGATCGAATTGTTCTGGGGTGACGGTGAGGGTTGTATTGGCGACATTCAGTAGCAATGTTTGAGCAAGAGTGGGCGCAGTAGCTATCATCATAAAACCTCTGGTGAATGACGGTGATTGATTGAGGATGTCTGAACTATGATTAGAATGATTAACAGATGGACTATGATTTCACTGCCAGAAATAATCATAGTCCATCATTTGGCTATTTCAATTGCAGTTCAGACAATTGCCGCTCATGCTCAAACGCGGGACGGTTTTGTCCCCGCTCTTCAACGACAACAATATTCGGATCGGGCGCGTCGGTATTGACGAAGTGTTGGAAGCGTTGCAATTTAACTGGATCTTTGAGGGTGGCATCCCATTCGCAGGCATATGTAGCTACTTGATGCGCCATTTCTGCTTCTAATTCCTCAGCGATACCGAGGGAATCGTTGATAATCACATCTTGGAGATATTCCATCCCGCCTTCGAGTTTATTAAACCAGGTGGCGGTTCGCTCTAGTCGGTTGGCGGTGCGGATGTAGAACATCAGGAACCTATCTACATAGCGAATCAGAGTTTCTTTATCCAAATCAGCGGCGAGGAGCTGCGCGTGTTGGGGTTTCATCCCACCATTCCCGCAGACGTAGAGGTTCCAACCTTTCTCGGTGGCGATAATCCCAAAATCCTTGCTTTGCGCTTCGGCACATTCGCGAGTACAGCCGGATACAGCAGATTTAAACTTGTGGGGGGCACGGAGTCCACGATAGCGGAGTTCTACTTCGATCGCAAGGCTCACCGAATCCTGCACCCCAAAGCGGCACCAGGTGCTACCGACGCAAGATTTAACTGTCCGCAGAGCTTTGCCATAAGCGTGTCCAGATTCAAACCCAGCAGCGACGAGTTGCTGCCAAATTAGTGGTAATTGGTCTACCCTTGCACCGAGTAAATCGATCCGCTGTGCGCCCGTAATCTTGGTGTAGAGTCCAAAGTCTTTGGCGACTTGTCCGAGGACGATTAGTTTATCTGGCGTGATCTCGCCGCCTGGAATGCGGGGGATAACTGAGTAGGTGCCATCCCGCTGAATATTGGCGAGGAAGGAATCATTTGTATCTTGCAGGCTGACGTGGGGCGCGTCGAGAATTTGGTCATTCCAGGCGGAGGCGAGGATCGAACTCACGGCAGGTTTGCAGATTTCGCAGCCGCGTCCGGTACCATGTCGATCGAGTAGCTGTTGGAAACTGTGGATATCTTGCGATCGAACTAAGCTATATAATTCCTGACGGGAGAAGGCGAAATGTTCGCATAGGTTATTATTAACGGCGATGCCAGCTTTTTTGAGTTCGGCTTTGAGTAAGTCGGTAACTAGTGGCACGCAGCCACCGCAGCCCATACCCGCATTGGTGCAGGATTTGACGCTACCGATATCTCGCAGTTCTTGCTCTTGAATTGCGGCGCAAATTTGTCCTTTGGTGACATTATTACAAGAGCAAATTTGGGCAGTGTCGGGCAGTTGCTCGACTCCCATCGCCATGCTTACACCACTACGGGGTGGGAGTATCAGATCCTCTGGGTGGGGTGGGAGTGCCATCTGATTTTGCATCAGTTGGAGTAATGTACCGTAAACCGTTGCATCGCCAACCAAGATACCGCCGAGTAAACGGGTGCCATCTTCATTGACTACCAGCTTTTTGTAAGTCCCCGCAATCGCATCATCGATCGCAATCACTTTCGAGCCAGCCGTCTTGCCAAATGCGTCCCCAAAGCTAGCCACATCGATGCCCAATAGCTTCAATTTGGTGGACATGTCTGCACCAGTGAAATTATTCGCATCATTCCCACAGAGACGATCTGCGGCGACTTCTGCCATCCGATAGCCTGGAGCAACCAGCCCGAAAATTTGGTTATTGTAGAGAGCACATTCCCCAATTGCATAGACATCAGGATCGGATGTTTGACAATTATCATCGATCGCGATGCCACCGCGATCGCCGATTTTCAGTCCACACTGACGGGCTAACTCATCTTGCGGACGAATACCAGCAGAAAACACGATCGTATCAGTCAACAATTCTGTCCCATCGGCAAACTGCATCTTGTGAACCCGCCCATGCTCATCAGCGACAATCTCTGTCGTCGATTTACCCGTATGGATGCCAATCCCCAAATCTTCAATCTTCTGGCGCAAGGTTGCCCCACCCGCATCATCTACCTGCACAGGCATCAATCGGGGCATAAACTCCACCACATGGGTTTTCAGCCCCAAATTCTGGAGCGCGTTGGCACATTCCAAACCGAGTAATCCACCACCAACAACCACACCCACCTTACAGTCTTTGGCATAGGCTTCAGTTGCCTCTAGATCGCAAATCGTCCGATAGACAAAGGTACCTGGCAAATCATTCCCTTTAATCGGCGGCACAAATGGATAAGAGCCAGTAGCCAGCACCAGCTTATCGTAGCTAATCGTCACGCCCTTGGCAGATGTTACCGTCTTGTTGGCTCGATCGATACTGACAGCCTTATCGCCAACATGTACCTGAATATTGTTGTCTTTATAAAAATCTGGTGCAACAAGAGACAGATCCTCCGCTGTCTTCCCTGCAAAATAACCGCTAAGATTCACCCTGTCATAAGCTACCCGTGGCTCCTCACAAAA
>JANNBD010000065.1:0-7171 GCA_031385105.1 Chamaesiphon sp. OTE_78_metabat_374 | reverse complement strand
TGACTCGATAATTTTGATAAATAGCCTAATAATAATCATAACTTCTAGCACTGCCGATCTGGTAATAGTAGTCTGGGGTGAAAATCTAATTATTATTTTGGGACTGGGAGACTTGGGGACTTGAATTAAATTGGATTCACTATCCACTATTCACTATCCACCATCCACTAATTACCGTTTTAGTCCTGACGGAATTGGTCGGTAGCCAGATGATTTGGCATGTGATTGAAAGTTGGGCGGTAGTAAAGATTTAATCAGACTGTCAGCTAATCTGGGCTGGGCTGTAATTGTGGCTAGGGGGACAACCTGTGTTTTGGTAAAGGGAACTGGTACTGGTGCAGTTGCCGTGGCACCAATGTTTGAGGTGGCAATGCTCACATTTGTGGTGGGAGCCGCTGCGACTACTGTGGGTAGTTTGATATTATTGAGCGTACTCAAATTGAGTTCGGTAAATTCATTAGCAGCCAAGTTAGGACTCTGAATTAGGCTACTCGTAGTCGTAGGTACAACCACCTTCGTCGCTGTCAATGTTGTTAAAATACTTGGATTGAGAGAAGTATAGACTGCGCCGCCAGCAATTAGGCAGGCTGCTGCCATCGAGCCAATCTTGAGCGGTGTGAAGTACTTGTTTTTGGGAGCAGGTGCGGTAGTCTGAGTCCGATTAAATGTCTCGGTTGAGGTGGGATAACCCGATTGGATCTGCCGTAATAATTCTTGGGATGACGATAGGTATTCATCATGAAAGGGGGCAATTTCCCCACCAGTGGAGAAATTCACATTCAAGCTCTCTGGCTCTGATGAGGCAGCTTCTCGATAGATCGTCATCGGTGCATAGCTAGGATTGGTACTTACCGATTGACTGCCCGTCGATGAAGTCAGCCCATCAATAATGATGAACCCACTGGGCTGAGGACGATCATCTACGCCGACTGTCCCAGCTACCGCTGGTTGAACAATTTGAGCGGTGAAGATCTCTTGATCTGCATACAGATCTTCTGACTGATCCCAAGTTGCAGTTGCAACTGGAGCCAACTGTCTCTCTGGCAATGGATCAGTCCGATTGGATCTAAATCTAGTTAATTCGTCTTCCAATTTGATGTCCAGGCAGCTAAGAGCTTGCTCAAGTGCAGGATTAAGATGATGAGAGTCGCGATCTACTAAAGCTTGACCAGGTGGATGGACGTTTGCGCTATTGTCAGATAAGTTGTGATTCATAAATCAGGGTTAAACACGAATATTATCAAAATGTCATATTTGATCTGACATTAACCACCATCAAGTCAACAGTGGGTGTAGTCAGAGGATCTAAAATTAAGTGAGCGCGGAAAAAATTCTCGACGCTAGCTGATCCATTTGCTACCAGCATTTTGACACCGTTAAGCTTGTCGTTCACGCAGTGTCTCTGTGAGCGCAAAGCGCAGGCTACGCCAACGCGGAGCGTCCCGTAAGCGCAAAGCGCAGGCTGTGCCTAACGGCAGGCTATCGCCAACGCCAACGCGTAGCGTCTGCCTGTGCCTACGGCAGGCTAAAGCCAACGCAGAAGGGAAAGAGAATTGATGCCGTTTCACTAATATATTCCAAAACTTCGTCAATTCACTAAATACTAGACATTTAGCTAAATTTTTCCATGATCACTACCTGTAGAATATGACCCTAACACCGATCTCTAAAATCATGTTCGAGATTCAATCAGCTCCAGGCTGGGAAGGGGTGCGGGACTGGGGTTTGATCGTCAAAGCTTGGACTACTACAGTATCCCCAACGATCGCTAGACAGACTCAACCTCGATCGATTTCGAGAGAAGTTTTGACGATCGCAACTCATAGTTCTAGCCTAGCGCATCAACTTACTTTTGGGCGACAGGCAATCTGTCGGCAGTTAAATGAGCGACTAACTGCGCCTGTTCGAGATTTACGATTTATTGCTGTGGGCTACACCAACTCTGGCACCAGTCCAACGGCTACTGATGAATCACTGATCCGCATTAACTCAGGATCTATCGTCCTTTGCCCCCATTGCAACTCTCGTGCCCGTGAAGGGGAAATATTTCGCTGGGGTGTTTGCCAATTTTGTGCCATGAACCTAGACATCATGGGCAGTAACTTGAGATATAAAAAACGAGAAAGTGCAGTGATGAGAATATCAGCGGAGGGGGCGACGGTGAAGTCGATGGATTCTATCAAGGTTAATTGAGAATTGAGAATTGAGAATTGGGATGGGGATTTGACCCCACCCTAATAACAATCCACCTAAAGGTGGGGGATTTAAACCCCTGCTCTCTGTTAAATTAGACCATGACTTCATTGATCGCTAATAAATAGCTCTAATGTATCAGAATTAACTACTTATCGATCGAATCAACATTCATACTCACATCATCGAATTTTTTAAAGGCAGCTAAAATCTCAAATGCGGAAAATGCTCAGTTGCTCGTTTGCCATGATCCCCAGCCGTTTAGTCTCGATTTTAAGCACCATTTACTGCTCACAAATTAACTGAGTACATATACTGAACACTTCAATAAATGTGTCTTTCCATAAACTGAATCTAAAGAGAATATAAAGTCCGAATGGGCTTGGGGATCGCTATAATCCAGATGGGATCAATGATTGCGGTCACTTTAGACCAAATAGACAACAGCCATAATGGAAGTCAAGAGAGAATTGAATTAGGTGCTCTCCCAAAGGTAACGTTGATGAATAACCAAAATTGTCTGACTTCGGCATGTCGCTACTGTCGGTTTTATCGACCAGAAGGACTGCGTGGGGGAGCTTGTCAACAACTAGGTGTGTCCGTTCACAGCGAATGGCCAGCGTGTCAACTAGCTCTGCCAGCATTTGCCAGCGCGTGGAACAACGTTGAAGAACTAGCATCCGCTAATCGGCAAATTGAGATACCTCAAGTTTTACAAACTCAAGAGCTAAGTCCGATTGCTCGATTGGAACTAAGTAGCAGCTCTGTCAATAATAATTAATTTTAATTGCTTGGGCTTGCGATCGAATCTAAGTGAGCGCATGATTGTAATCATAGATTGCAATTGGTAGTTACCAATGACCGAACCGATCCCGTCAATTACGCTATTGCCAGCAACTAACCCCATCGAGGAGGGTGCTTGGCTCCAAACATCACTCAAACAGTGGCTCGATCGAGAATTTATTCCTGAATCGATCAATGATACTATTGCCCTGCGTGCTGCTCAGATCTATACTCGCCAGCGCATGGAAGGTGAGAACGATCTTGGCTCTCTTGTCATCGCAATTATCACAGAGATGCAAGCATTTAACTTTAATGAAAGCTTTTTTGGCGAATTTGCCATCGCTAATGCTGTTAGCGATCTAATTTTGGATAGTATCGGAATTGATAACCGCTGCTGCGGGAATTAGGGGATAGGGATTAGGGATTAGGGTACAACTATTACCTTTACCCTTCACCCTTTACCCTGGAAAAGTCTACCAGCTAGATTTGACTACGCCAGGTAATAAACCTTGGTGCGCCCATTCACGCAGGACGTTACGAGATAGACCGAAATCACGGTAATATCCACGGGGACGACCTGTCACCCAGCAACGGTTGTGCAAGCGAGTAGCAGCACTGTTGCGTGGCAACTGTTGGATTTTGCGGTGAACTGCAAATCTAAGTTGAGGTGTAGCTGCTGTTTTAAACTCTTCGAGTAGAGCTGCGCGTTTATCTGCAAATTTTGCGACGATTTTCTCGCGCTTTTTTTGCCGCTCGATCATGCTTTTCTTCGCCATCTGGATCCTTTGTCTATATTACATCAAACCTGAGCCGCTCTTGTGAAGCTACGCGACCGCTAGTCAAACGCATTACAAGAGTGTCAAACACTCAATTATACAATATGTTTGGGTGTTTTGGATATAAATTTTTGGCAGCAGTGTCTGAAAAAGCAGGCGATCGAGATTTGATCGCCTGCATCTAAACTAAATTAAAGTGGGGGCTACATCATGCCCATGCCGCCCATACCACCCATGCCACCCATGCCACCCATACCGCCCATGCCACCCATGTCAGGTGCTGCGGACTTAGGTTCGGGCTTCTCAACGACGAGAGCCTCGGTGGTGATCACTAAACCAGCAATTGAGACTGCATTTTGTAAGGAAGAGCGCACAACTTTAGCTGGATCGACGATTCCGGCTGCGAGTAGATCTTCAAATACGCCAGTAGCTGCGTTGTAGCCGATATTGTCAGCAGCAGCGCGAACTTGCTCGACGACGACGGAGCCTTCGACACCTGCGTTGTTAGCAATTTGACGCAATGGTGCTTCAAGTGCTTTGGCAATGATATCTGCACCGATTTTTTCTTCGGTATCTGCGAGAGTCGCTTTGAACCCAGGGATTTTGCTAGCGAGATGGATCAACGTGGTACCACCACCAGCGACGATCCCTTCTTCTACCGCTGCTTTAGTGGCATTGAGCGCGTCTTCGATCCGCAGCTTGCGATCTTTGAGTTCGGTTTCAGTGGCTGCACCGACTTTAATTACCGCAATTCCGCCAGCGAGTTTGGCGATCCGCTCTTGGAGCTTTTCGGTATCATAGTCAGAATCGGTGTCGGCTAGTTGCTGCTTGAGTTGCGCGATTCGCTTTTGGAGATCGGCACTATTACCGCTGTTGGCAACAATAGTAGTGTTCTCTTTGTCGATCGTGATTTTAGTAGCTGTACCCATCATTTCGAGGGTAGCTGTATCTAAACTCAAGCCGATTTCTTCAGAAATCACCTGTCCACCAGTGAGGATGGCAATGTCCTGGAGCATGGCTTTGCGTCGATCGCCAAAGCTGGGCGACTTAATCGCTGCTACACTCAGGACACCGCGTGATTTGTTCACCACGAGGGTAGCCAGAGCTTCACCTTCGAGATCTTCAGCGATAATTAGTAGCGGTTTGCCTGCACGGGCAACTTTTTCGAGAATTGGCACTAGATCCTGGATTGAACCAATCTTTTTATCAGCGATCAAAATCAGGGCATCATCAAACTCAACCACCATCCGTTCCTGATCCGTTACCAGGTAAGGTGAGAGATAACCTCGATCGATCTGCATCCCTTCAACTACTTCGAGTTCAGTCGTCAGGGACTTGGACTCCTCGACAGTGATTACACCATCTTTGGTGACTCTCTCCATCGCGGCGAAAATCATTTCGCCAACTTCGACATCGTTACCAGCAGAGACACAGGCAACTTGGGCGATGCCTTTGCCTTCAACGGGTTTGGCTAGTTTAGCAATCTCAGCTACCAGCATCGCCACAGTCTTGTCCATGCCGCGCTTAATCCCGATTGGATTGCTACCTGCGGAGACATTCTTTAGTCCTTCGTGGATCATTTCTTGAGCGAGTACAGTAGCAGTCGTGGTACCATCTCCAGCCAAATCCTTAGTCTTGGCAGCGACTTCCTGAATCAGTTTCGCGCCAGCATTTTCGAGCGGATCGGATAATTCGATTTCTTTGGCAACGGTAATCCCATCATTGACAATCTGTGGTGCGCCAAACTTCTTCTCTAACAGCACGTTGCGCCCTTTAGGCCCCAAAGTAATCTTGACTGCATCAGCCAAGGCATTTACGCCCCGTTCCAGCGCACGACGGGATTCTTCGTTAAACGCTATAATTTTTGCCATATTAATATATTTCTAATCATCTCCTCCAAAATTTAGCACTCTATGAGCGGGAGTGCTAAACGGATGCCGATCGATCTGTGTGCGGTTTCCCGAACTTTTTGGACTCAAATCTGCCCCCCATTCGTTAAGAAGGATAAGATTGCATCGTGTAGTTCACGCGGATATTCCTCATGCAGTCCCAAGGTTCCAGGTAGGATACAGCTAGTTACATTAACAGCTTCAGACAATGCGATCATCTCGGCTTTGGATTTGGGTGGACTACTTGCGCCGATCGCCACAAATACAGGTATCGTTAATGATTGAAGCTGAGTAATTGCGGTGGATCGATCGAGATAGGGATCTAGTCCCCCAGTCACAAAAGCTGCGGCTCCAAATCTGGCTCCAGATTGTTGGGTAATTTGGCGTTTTTGCCTCAGTAGTTCGGGTGTGAGGGTGTTGGCATCAGCATAAACATGTCGTCGATACATGAAGGCGAGGAAGCTGGGAGTAGTAGTTAATTGGTACAAAAATTGACCGAGAATCGGTGTCCGAATCAGTTCGCGAACTGCTTTCAGCCAGGGTTTCTGACCCCCCGCCATCGTTGGCAATGGCCCTCGCCATGTCGGTGCAACTAGAACTAACTTAGCAACGCTAGCTGGTAAACTAGCTGCGAGATTTAGGGCATATCCAGCCCCATGTCCAGCCGCAATAATTGTCACTGGTGCGCCTGCATAGGTATCGCGCACAAAATCCTCAACAAACTGGCGATATAGTGGTGGGGAGTAATCTAATTTCAACCGACTAGAATCACCAAAGCCAGGAAAATCGATGGTGGTAACTTGAAATTGTGGCGATAGCAGATTGGCTAGTCCAGACATTTCACTCCGACTCGAAACCGTACTAAAGGAAGGCAGCAGCAAGATCGGTGTGCCGCTACCAGTAGTTTCATAGACAATGGTTAATGGCTGTCCTTGCCAATTCCATTGATATTTGGAAATGGTAGATGCGTTGGCGGTAGTCCTACCGTAGGTAATCGCAGCAGATTTATTACTAGTAAGATTAGACATCTAAATTACCTCAGAAATTATTGGTCAATATCTGTCGAATAGTCACTGTCTTGATTTTAAGCAATTCCGGTTCAATTTGGATCCAGTAAGTGTCGCAGCCGAATCGCAAAGTATGCTGACATTTGATCGACTATAATTAGAATCGCGCTGATTGCGATAGTCTGTAAAACGTCGCCCGAACAGATTGACAGGACTGTCTCACCAAAATAAGTATTTTGCTCAAAGCCCAGAGCCTAAAAGCTAGAGCCTAAGAGCCTATTCCCTCTATTTCCCGAAACTATGACCTCTGCAACCCGAAGCTACCACATCACTACTTTTGGCTGTCAGATGAACAAGGCTGATTCTGAACGGATGGGCGGGATCCTCGAACAGATGGGATTTGAATGGACAGACGATCCGTTCACCTCAGATTTGGTACTCTACAATACCTGTACCATTCGCGACTTAGCAGAGCAAAAAGTTTATTCTTATCTGGGTAAGCAAACCCGTCGCAAGAAAGAAA
>JANNBD010000059.1:0-5358 GCA_031385105.1 Chamaesiphon sp. OTE_78_metabat_374 | reverse complement strand
CATTACATTAAAATCTAAGCAATAACAGCCTGTTTTGCACTAGCTTCTGGTGTTTCCGCCTCCGAAGGAGGTACCAACTGCCAGAACTTAGGCAGATACTCCGCCCAGCGACTCAAGATTTCCTGTGCCTTCTGACTACCTGTTTTCGCACCGTGCGCTGCAATGAGATCCTTCAATTGCTTTTCACCTGCTGCTGTTTGTACCCGTTGCCATTTGACGATTTCGGGATTGATTTTGGCGATGAAGGTGTCGTCTTCATCCAAGAAATAACCCAAACCGCCTGTCATCCCTGCGCCGACGTTGCGCCCGACTTGTCCGAGGACGACTACGACACCGCCTGTCATGTATTCGCAACAGTGGTCGCCTGTGCCTTCGACTACGGCGGTGGCGCGAGAGTTACGGACGGCAAAGCGTTCGCCTGCGCGTCCGTTGGCGTAGAGGTAGCCGCCTGTGGCTCCGTAGAGGCAGGTGTTGCCGATAATTACGTTGCGGCTGGTGTCGAAGATCGTGCCTGTATAGGGTTTGATGACGATTTCGCCGCCGTTGATGCCTTTGCCTACGTAGTCGTTGCTTTCGCCTGTGAGGATCAGGCTGACTCCTTCGTGGTTGAATGCACCGAAGCTTTGTCCGGCGGCTCCTTGGAAGTTGAGGGTGAGTTGTCCTTCAAATGCGCTGTCGCCATATTTGAGAGCGATTGCACCGGAGATGCGGGCACCGATCGATCGATCGGTATTCACCACCTTGTATGATTTAGTGGCGATGCCTTGGTTGTCGATCGCATTCATCACATCTACATCTGCCAGAATCTCATCATCTAATACGGCTCCATTGGTATGAATATCGCCGTGAACGAGGAAGGATCGATCGAGTTTAGTCTCCGGCAATTGAGTCAAACAATCGAGGTTAATTGCGGCGACTTTGGTTAATTTCGCTTCGGGGCGGAGGGTGAATAAATCTGCACGTCCGATTAATTCGTTGAGCGATTTGTAGCCCAGTCGCGCTAAGATGCTGCGAACTTCTTCGGCGATGAACAGGAAGAAGTTGACGACTTGTTCGGGGATACCTGGGAACCGAGCGCGGAGATCTTCGCGCTGGGAGGCGACACCGACGGGACACTTATTGGTATGACAGACTCGTGCCATGATACAGCCTTCGGCGATCATCGCGATCGATCCGAAGCCATATTCTTCGGCTCCCATCAGGGCGGCGATAATAATATCCCAGCCTGATTTTAATCCACCATCGACGCGGAGCAAGACTCGATCGCGCAAGTTATTATTCATCAGGACGCTGTGAACCTCGCTCAAACCTAGTTCCCACGGGGTGCCTGCGTGTTTGATGCTGGAGAGGGGTGATGCGCCTGTACCGCCGTCGTGTCCAGAAATTTGGATGATGTCGGCGTTGGCTTTGGCGACTCCGGCGGCGATGGTGCCGATGCCGATTTCGGCAACTAGCTTGACGGAGACAGAGGCTTTGGGGTTGATTTGGTGGAGATCATGGATGAGTTGCTCTAGATCTTCGATCGAGTAGATATCGTGGTGCGGTGGGGGTGAAATCAGCATCACGCCTGGTTTGGAGCGGCGGAGCATGGCGATGTACTGGCTGACTTTTGGCCCTGGCAATTGTCCGCCTTCACCTGGTTTGGCTCCCTGAGCGAGTTTGATCTCGATTTGCTTGCCGTTAATTAGGTATTGGGGGGTGACACCAAAGCGTCCTGATGCGACTTGAACGATCGAGCTTTTGGCGGTGTCACCATTGCGTAAGCCGTTGAGGTGAGGGAGGATCGCCGATTTGCCTGCGACAGCATCATCGATCGTTTTGTAGCGGACGGGATCTTCGCCGCCTTCGCCGCTGTTGGACTTCGCGCCGATTCGGTTCATGGCGACGGCGAGGACTTCATGGGCTTCGCGGGAGAGTGCGCCCAGCGACATACCGCCTGTGCAGAAACGTTTGACGATTTCGGTCACAGGTTCCACTTCGTTGAGGGAAATGGAGTTTCGATCGGATTTGAAGTCGAGGAGGTCGCGCAGAGCCGTGACGGGGCGTTCCTGAAGATATTTTTTATAGGTTTCATAGTGGTCATAGCCCGCTTGGTTGGGGTAAGCATCTACCGCTTTGTGCAGAGCTTTCGCCAGTTGGGGGCTATTCATGTGGTACTCACCACTAGGGCGATAGTTGAAGAAGCCGAGGTTTTCGAGTTTCTTCAATTCTGTGGGGAAGGCTTTGTGGTGGAAAGTCATGGTTTCCTGTGCCACATCTGCCATTGTCAAGCCGCCGATGCGGGAAGTGGTGCCTTTGAAGGCGAGATCGAGGACTTCGCGCCCGATGCCGATCGCTTCAAAGATCTGCGCGCCTTGGTAGGATGTTAGGAGGGAGATCCCCATTTTTGAGAGGATTTTGAGTAAGCCATCTTCGATCGCTTTACGGTAGTTAGCCTGGGCTTTATCGATGCTAATATCTAGTTCGCCTCGCCCGATTGCGGCTTGAGTTTTGGAACCACACCACCAACTACGGACGGATTCCCAAGCGAGGTATGGACAAACAGCGGACGCGCCGAAGCCAATCAGACAGGCGAAATGATGGGTACTCCAACACTGAGCGGTATCGACGACGATCGATACCCGTGCGCGTAGTCCTTGGGCGGTAAGATAATGATGCACCGCGCCGACAGCAACCAGGGGCGGAACGTAGGTAATTTCGTCAGTTAAACCGCCGGATTGCCAATCGCTGAGGACGATAATTTGTTTGCCTGTATTGACGGCGGCGAGGGCGGCGGCGCACAGTTTATCGATCGCAAGTTTCAAGCCACCGACACCATCATTAACTGGATAAAGTGTCGAGATAAATTCGCTACCGAGTGAGGAAGCTTTAATTATTTCTAATTCCACTTCGTTTAAGACGGGGCTATTTAACTTGAGCATCCCCGCAAATTCGGGTTTGACTTCAAGTAAATTTCCCTTGCGCCCCAGACTAACATCTAGGGACATGACTAATTTCTCGCGCAACGGATCGATCGCGGGGTTAGTTACTTGAGCAAAGCGTTGTTTAAAATAGTCATAGATCGGGTGCGCTTTTTCCGACAACACCGCCAACGGAATATCATCGCCCATGCAGAACGTTGGCTCCTTGCCGTTTTCCGCCATGTCATTGACGATCATCAATACATCTTCTTCGGTATAGCCAAACGCCGTCTGCTGATTGAGCAAACTAGGCGATTCCCAGCGACAACTAGCTTCAAACGGTTGCACCGATAGCGGTTGGCGATGTTCCTTCAACCATGCACCATAGGGATGAGCCTTCGCGACGCGCTCCTTTACTTCCCAATTGTGGAGAATTTCCTTAGTCTCAAAATCTACCACGATCGTTTCCCCAGGACCGAGCCGACCTTTTTCGACGATCTGATCTACAGGTAAATCTACCACCCCAGCCTCAGAGCCAACGTAGAGATAACCATCCTTAGTAATACAGTACCGCGCTGGCCGCAAACCATTGCGATCGAGTGCCGCCCCCACAACCTTACCATCAGAGAACGCTAGTAATGCGGGGCCATCCCAGGCTTCTTGCAAGCCTGAATAGTACTCATAGAAATCCGTAATCTCAGGACGACTATCTAATTCAGGCTGATTTTTGTACGCCTCTGGCACCATAATCATCAAGCCTTCGATCGGACTCCGCCCCGATTGGACAAGTAATTCCAGCACATTATCGAGCGTTCCCGAATCGCTATTATCCAGATTCAAAATCGGTTGTAATTCTCTTAATCTGTCATTCCACAGGGGATGATTGAGGTCGCTTTCCCGCGCCGTCATTCCATTAATATTGCCCAACAACGTATTAATCTCACCATTATGTCCTAGCACCCGCATCGGTTGTGCCAGTGGCCATTTGGGTAAAGTGTTCGTGCTAAATCGACGGTGATAAACCGCGAATGCCGCTGTAAACAGGGGATTAGTTAGATCGCTGTAAAATTCACCCAGAATAGCCGAGCGCACCATTCCCTTATAGACGATCGTTCGACTCGACAACGAACAAATATAAAAATCATCCCCAGGCTTAACCGAACCATCTGCTTGCAACGCCTTGACAATTTTGCGGCGGACTAGATACAACTGCCGTTCTAATTCATCGCCAGTTGCTGTACCCGCAATCACCATTTGCTCGATGTGTGGTTGATTCGATCGAGCCTGTTCGCCCAATGTATCAGGTTTAACAGGTACTTCCCGCCACCCAATCAGTTGACACTGCTCCTGACTGACTACATGAGCTACAATCTGCTTGGCGATCGCCCGTTTGCTCTGATCTTGGGGTAGAAATACCATTCCCACCGCTAACTTGGTGCGATCGATCCCCTGAGTTAAATCACCAAATAACGCCCAGGGAATCTGGGTCAAAATCCCCGCCCCATCACCAGAATCTCGATCGGCACTACAGCCACCGCGATGCTCCATGCAGGTCAGAGCTGTCAGAGTCTGCTGGATCAATTTATGACTGGTATCTCCCGCTGGACAAGCAATAAACCCAACACCACAAGCATCACGTTCCTCTACCAACCAACGGGGGCCGAAATATGGTGATTGGTTATCAATTGCAGAAATAGGAGAGTTGTTCATGTGCGTGCGATCGTCTGAGTGATTCATAGTTGTGGTTTTGGAAAGCGGAAGTCGTTGGCATTAGCCTACCAGAGGTAATCTAATTTTATCGCGATCGACTCAGAGTTTGGTATGACTATGGAAATTATTGTAAACTTGTGAGCGATCTGAATTGACAGCAATATGGATCTATGCTTATACCAGGATTTTTAATTTAGTTTGGTAAAATTAGATACATTTCAAGTTGAACTAAAATGATGCTGACGATCGAAACTAGCGGTGGTTTAACTAGTTATGAACTGCCTACTTTCGAGGATCAACCATCAGCCAAGCTCTTTTTACTATTTCGATAGTTGTCAACCATAAGTTTAAATCGCAAGGGATTGGTAATAATCTGACGAATCCGAGTCAGTCGGATCATTGAACCTTGGGAGTATCGATCTGCCTGAGCATCGCGGATCATCAATTTGCTATGTTGCAAGGGAAATGACATCGATTCAGTTGGTATATTTGCAAACTCACTAATTATTGATTTTGAATGAGTCGCATCCGATCCATAACCAATGTTGCTAACCAAATTAATATTTGGGCAGATAGTCAATCCACTTTGAGACCAGCAAGCAAACACCCACTGAAAATCCCAAGTATCAAAGCGATGATCGTAGACAGATTGAAATTTTTGTTGCCACAATTTCACTGCTGCTTGATCTCTGAGGATATCTGCTAACCATTCACTAGCTGAGATAGTCTCCCACAACTTAATATCGAC
>JANNBD010000002.1:0-1633 GCA_031385105.1 Chamaesiphon sp. OTE_78_metabat_374 | reverse complement strand
AATTACCCCTACCTGGGTGAAATTGTAAGAGTCTAAGTCGTGAGTTGGAATTCACTCAACCGTCTGTCAATCTGTTGATGACAAGCGGGTGGCAAAACTTGGAGATTCTGACACCAGCCGATATCTAGATTTGAGCCTGACTCAATTGCAAAAACTAGTTCTGCCGCTGGTTGATAATTAGCCACAGCCCTGAGGATTGGATCGATTGCATCAGTTGGCACTAGCCATTCTTGGAGATAGATCGACAACTGCTGTTGCGGGATATATCGAAAATTCAGACTTGGTTCTGGTACATCTCTTGAATGACGGTCAGAATCATCCATGAGATCAATCGAGCTACTAATCACCAGAACTCCGCGATCGAGATTTAAGTAGCCTTGCCAAGCCTGATAGCCAATCCACAGCGAGTTTTGCACAAAGAAATTGGTACGGCGATCGGAATTATAGTGCCGCATGAGTAGGTGTAAGGATGGTGAGTGGTGGAATTTTAGCGAGGATACCTTGTTTTAAGGGTGCGGGACGTTCCTTCCAAGGCAGATCTCCGGTTGAATGCTGATAGTATTTCTTCGCACAGTCCAGAATATTGCTCAAGGGGATACTCGGATCCTGCGTCGCAACGTCACCAAATAAATAAGTATGTTTCCCCGCACCTGCAAAGGAAATCGCACAAGATCGACTACAGGCACTCATGCAGCCGACAGCTTGAATCGGAAATTCTGCCGCTAAGTCCCAATCTTCGTGCAAAGCTTGGAGTTCTTGGAGCAATAACTCGCCCTGGCTGACACCAACGCGCTGACCATCTTGCCACTTACTACCGCAAGTGGTACAAACAAATAGACAATGTTGTGGGTTCACCTAATACCTCGTAGGTTAGTCGGATATGTTTCTTTGCTGGCGGGCATTCTGACTCGATCGATACTAAGCTGCATCAGATTTACAGTTGCGGGACAGTGCTGGATTTTCACCAATCTTTCCCCATTACTTCAAGTGGCTGTTCCCCGCTTGAACCAGGATTTTTATTATACTCATATCTTGCATCAAAACAAAGTTACTAGTGTTTTGGTGAATAGTGAATAGTGGATCGTGGATCGTAAAAGTACTTAAAAGTAAGTTTTGAGGCTGTTCTTAATCGTCCATTGTCCAAAATTCACCATTCACCATTCACTAAATCGGTTTCAAAGTAGGAATACCAACTCCACGCGGATAATAAGGATGTGTATTTGCTGTTTTGTGAATCCAGATGCAGTGACGAACACTGTTGCTAAGGGGAGTCGTAAATCGATCGATCTTACTGATTTCACCACCGAGTTTCGCTACTGCTAGTTCGAGACTTTCAGCTTCTTCTGCTGTCCAGTTGCCACGATAGAGAATTGCTGTACCACCTATTTTGACAAGAGGGAGGGCATATTCAGCACAGATATTTGCAGATGCTACCGCCCGAATTAAAGCAAGATCGTATTGATGGCGATGCTCTTTTTGTTGCCCTACTTCTTCGATTCGATTGACTAGAGCTTGAATATTTGAGAGGTTTAGTGCTGGAGCAACCTCTTGAATAAATCCAATCTTCTTAGCCGTAGAATCGACTAAAGTTAGCTGCCAATCTGGTCTAGCGATCGCCAGTGGCAGTCCTGGA
>JANNBD010000531.1:0-7918 GCA_031385105.1 Chamaesiphon sp. OTE_78_metabat_374 | reverse complement strand
GCTTGAAGATGCCCAAATACTCTGCCCGTTTTTCCCCGTACTAATTCAGGTACATCGGGGTTCTTCTTCTGCGGCATGATACTCGATCCAGTGGCACATCTGTCGGTCAAGCTGACAAATCGAAACTCCTCCGATGCCCAAATAATCACTTCCTCAGCCAATCGACTCAGATGTACCATAATCAGACTAGCAGCACCAAGGAACTCGATCGCAAAATCTCGATCGCTCACACCATCTAAACTATTTCCATAGATCGCCTCAAACCCCAGTAAATGAGCGGTGTATGCCCGATCGATCGGAAATGTCGTGCCAGCTAATGCACCGCAGCCTAACGGTGAAATATTAGTCCGTTTGTATACATCTCCCAGCCGCTCCCAGTCCCGCTGTGACATCTCAAAATAAGCCAGCAGGTGATGCGCCAAACTTAGCGGTTGAGCGCGTTGGAGATGGGTATAGCCAGGAATGAGAGTATCGATATTGGCTTGAGCAAGAGTGAGTAGTACTTGTTGAAATTCTCGCAGTTGAGCTTGAATTTGGTGAATCTGATCGCGTAGATATAGTCTAGTATCAGTCCCAACCTGATCGTTTCTCGATCGAGCTGTATGCACTTTTTTACCAACATCGCCGACGATTTCCGTCAGCCGTCGCTCGACAGCAAAATGAATGTCCTCAGCATCGACACCAGGATTGAAATTACCCGATCGATATTCAGCACGGATTTGCTCTAGTCCCGCAACAAGTTGTTCGCCCTCTGTCGCGCTAATAATGCCAGTCTTAGCCAGCATTTGAACGTGAGCAGAAGAGCCAGTCAGATCGTATTCGATCAGTTCGAGGTCGAAGCCAATACTAGCATTGAATTTGGCGATCGCAGGGTGAAGAGTACCTTCAAAGCGATCGCTCCAGGTTTGGGGTAGAGTCATGAGGTAGAGAGTAGAGGGTAGAGGGTAGAGGGTAGACACTTGCGTCTATATCTATGATTTTCCCTGTCTTGTCATCTTCCCACACTCCCATCTCCTCGCGACCCTCCACCCTCTACCCTCTCTCCACCAAATGGCTGGACTGTCTACCAGTTACTATTCACGATCGACTATTTCCACGCTATTATGTACTTGTAGTGCAAACTATAAAATTTACTCAACCATATTAATCAATGAAATTAACGACTACTTTACTCACGGTTTTATCCCTTGGTGCTGCTTTAACCATTACCAGTTGTGGCAAAAAAGAAACTACAACCACAACTGAGACTACGACTACCACACCTGCGGCTACAGCTCCTGCTACGACTACTCCAGCCGCTACCGCACCTGCTGCTGGTACCGCTTTGTCTGTAACTGAGAAAGCTCAGTTGACTCCGGTTAAAACAGCCCTAGTAATGGCAAACACTGCTGTTAAAGGCGGAGACATGGCCAAAGCCAAAACTCAATTTGATAAGTTTAGTGGTCTATGGAAAGTTGCAGAGCCAATGGTCAAAGCCAAAGCTGGTGATAGCTATCCGATGATTTCTAGTGGAATAGAAATGGTCAAGACTGCTATGGGTAGTGCAACACCTGACAAAGCTAAAGCTGGAGAAGGTTTGAACACTGCTATCAAAGCAATTGACATGATCATGAACAAAAAATAAGCACAGCATCATCTTTGAATTAGGATTCAGTAATCCCAACTTTGCTCGCTCACACACCCTGCAAAGGGACGAAACTGAACTAAGTTCGACAGTGAAATTAATTCTTCGTAAATTTATGACTTGAGTTCAATTTAGTTGAAAGTGTTACAGTAAATATAGGTCTTTAGGTTGACAGGGGTATCCAATGGCTGCGAATAACGAATCTAAGGTTCAGACGATCGTTCGTCCGCTGCAATATCGAGATATTGAGGCCATCGCCAGCTTGTGTCAACAATCAACAACTCCCGATTCAGCCGTACAGATTCAGATCGAGCAACTACTGCGGCAAATGAACCGCTGGTATACACCATTTAAGTTTCTTAATGTTATTCCCACCCCCACATTTACTGATCGAGCACTGTTAGTCGCCGAGTGCGAACAGCAGTTGCGTGGTGTAATTAGTGTCTCGCCTTTCAATCGGACTCGGAGCACCTGGCATGTAGAATGGGTGTCCATTGACGATAAAGCAGCCACACCAGCACAAGTAACTGGGAAAAATGATCTTGGGACACAACTACTTCGCTATTGCTTTGAGCATATTGTTCAAGCTAGCACCTGGGTACTGGAAGTAGATGTAAATGACAACTCAGCTCTAGCTCTCTATCGACAAAACGGCTTTCAACCTCTGGCACATCTGACCTACTGGGAGATTGCCCCCGAACTGTTGCAAGAACTCGCCCAGAGAGAACCAGATTTACCCAATCTCCTCCCCGTCAGAAACACTGATGCTCAACTGATCTATCAATTGGATACGGTGTCGATGCCGCCATTATTGCGTCAAGTATTTGACAAACAGATTCACGATTTCAAAACAAATATCGCCCAAACGATGATCGGTAAGGTTAAAGGCTGGATGCAGCAGAAGCAATCTGTCAGCAACTATGTCTTTGAAACTCAGCGCAAAGCCGCGATCGGGTATTATCATCTATCACTCAATTACGATAGTCAATTGCTTGGCGATGAAAATCAGCAGCCTCATCGAGCCGAATTGACTGTTCATCCCGCCTACACTTGGCTCTATCCAGAGCTGATGGCACAACTGGCTAGATCTTGCCAAGATTTGCCCTCGCAGCCGTTGCAGCTAGTTTCTGCTGACTATCAGCCGGAACGGGAAGAATATTTCCAGCAAATTGGAGCCGTGCGGGTCAAGCATAGCCTGTTGATGTCCAGATCCGTTTGGCACAAGCTCCGCGAAGCCAAGCATCTTTCTCTGGAAAATCTTCAGCTTGCTGAGATGCTCCAAAGTCTCCAACCATCGCGTCAACCGCTCCCCAATCGTCTCGAAAAGCACGATCCAGAAGATGTGAGTTAGTTGAGAATTGAGAATTGAGTAGATCTGTAGGTTGGGTTGCGGATGCGCGTAACTCCTGACGGAGAGGCTATTGCAGGGCAAACGCTCCGCTACCGCCAACGTCGGTTTCCCCGACTGTTTAGCGCACCAAGCAGAAGAATGTTGGCGGAGCCTCTCCGTCAGGAGACAACCCAACACACCCAACACACCCAACTGTCAACCGTGAATGTTGTGTGAGGATAAGTTGAAAGCTGATAGAATAAGACTGAAGTAGCTTAGACAGCGATCGAGCAAATCATTGTTAGACTGCATTAATTTAAACTCAAAACTATGATCGTTGCACTGCTATATTTGATTCTAAGCGGGGCTTACCTGTTGGTAATTCCTGGAGGATTGTACTTGTACCTCAAAAAGCGATGGTATGTAGCTAGTTCGATCGAACGGCTATTGATGTATTTTCTAGTGTTCTTCTTTTTCCCTGGAATGCTCTTGCTCTCCCCATTTCTGAATTTTCGTCCCAAACGCCGCGAAGTTGAGGCTTAGATCTAGAGAATGCGAAGAATTGATGTCTTTATCATTGGCATTATCGTTTTTGCGATCGGTGGTGCTGGATACTTAGGATTGCAGCTTGCAGGGCTGAGTGATATTAATGCTGGAATTTGGAGCCAGCTAGTACTGGTGGCGATCATTTTGGGTTGGTCATTCACCTATGTCTTTCGGGTGGCAAATAAAAACATGACCTACGACAAGCAACGCAAAGAATATGAAGACGCTGTGCTCCAGCAGCGATTTGATAGTCTCACTCCCGAAGAATTAGCCAAGCTTCAATCTGAAGCTGAACAAGAACGCCAAAAAGACAAAGGCAAAAGTACTTAGTATTGATTTGATTATTGGGTTTCAGTTCCCCAATTCCCCAGTCCCCCAGTCCCCCAGTTCCCCAGTCCCCCATGCCATCCGTTTCTAGTTGTTTTCAGTCTTTACGCGATCGCCAGCAATGTGCTCTAATTCCGTTTATTACCGCTGGCGATCCTGATTTAGCAACTACGGCGGCGGCACTCAAGACACTCGATCAAGCAGGTGCAGACCTCATCGAGCTAGGTGTGCCCTATTCAGATCCTCTCGCCGATGGCCCAATTATCCAGGCGGCGGCGACTCGCGCTCTCGCTAAAGGTGTCAAGTTAAATGATGTAATTGAGATGGTGGCGGTAGTAAGCCCGCAGATTAAGGCACCGATTATTTTATTTACTTATTACAATCCGATTCTAAATCTGGGCATTCGATCTTTCTTGACCAAAATTGCAGCGGCTGGAGTCAAAGGTCTAGTTGTCCCAGATTTACCGCTAGAAGAAGCTGAAGAGCTACTAGTTCCTGCGGCAGAGATTGGAATTGAAGTGATCCTGCTGGTCGCGCCAACTAGCTCTCAGGAGCGAATTGTGGCAATCGCCGAAAAGTCTCAGGGATTTATCTATCTAGTTAGTGTGACGGGTGTAACTGGTGTGCGATCTGGGTTAGAAGACCGGGTGGGCGATATTCTAGCCAATCTACGGAGTGTAACTGATAAACCGATCGCGATTGGCTTCGGAATCTCGGCACCAGAACACGCCCAACAGGTGCGAAAATGGGGCGCAGACGGGGTGATTGTCGGTAGTGCTATGGTTAAACGTTTAGCCGAAGGAACGTCTGTAGAGGGGCTATCCTCGATCGAGCAATTTTGCCGCAGTTTAAAGTTAGCGATTAATTAGCCTAAAATTAGGATCAGTCCATGAAATAAACCGATCCTAACATCATGATGAAACGTCGCTCTTTTCTGACTTACTTTAGTCTCAGTTGGTTGACTGCTTGTTTCCCAGTAATCCTAGCTGCTTGCGCTCCTTCATCGAGTACTCAATCAGACACAAACACTGATTCAGCAGACAAAGACACCGCAAAACCAAGCATCAAAAAAACGGCTGATGGTTTTATGGTAGTAGGTTCTGTTGCTGAGTTAGAAAAAGCTGGATATATCCAGACAAAGGAAGTCGCAGTTTCCAAAGATCCTACCGACCCTAAAAAATTAATTGCTGTCAATCCCAAATGTACTCATTTAGGTTGTGATGTCAAATGGATCCCTGATGAGAAGAAGTATGAATGTCCCTGTCATGATTCTGAGTTTTCAGCGACTGGAAAAGTTTTAAAAGGGCCCGCAACAAAAGATTTAGCTACTTACACAACTAAGATTGTTGGCACTCAAGTTTTAGTTAAAATTTAGAAATCTATTCACTTCTAACTAGCTGCAACAACAGGATAAATTCAGTACCTCGATCTTCGCCTGGCGGTGGACTTGTCACCTCAATTTTACCATGCATGTGAGTGACCAGCTCTTTGGCGATCGCCAGCCCCAATCCGGTTCCAGCAATACTACCTGCTGATTGGATGCCTCGATAATGACGGGTAAATAATTTAGCTAAATCTTGTGGTGGTATTCCCAGTCCAGTGTCCCGAATGCAGATTTGGATTTGGGAATTTTCTTTATTTATAAGTTCGACATCAATATCTACTTCTCCACCTGCGGGCGTATATTTCAAGGCATTGTCAATCAGATTGCTGAGGACTTCTCGTAATGCGGCTGGATGTGCCTGCACTAATGGTAAATCGCGGGGAATATGAGCATGAAAGCTCAGATCTCGGTCTTGGGCAATTGCCTCCGCAGAGATAATTAGCGGATCGAGAACATCTGTCAACTGACAAAATTCAATCCGAAAAGCAGCATCGGGAAGTAACAGATTTGCGTTAGATATTTGCCGATCATTTTGACTGGGAAGCAGCGGTTGGATACTGTCTGAATCAACATTACCTTCAGTAATAACGGGAATATCGATCGTACTTTCTAAATGTATTAACAGTTCTTGCAATCGATCGCTTTCACGCACAATACTACTCGCAAAACCTCGATGAGGATCTCCTGGTTGCAGGCGTTTAATTAATAGCTTTCCAAATGTCCGAATTGCCGTCAATGGATTGCGAAGCTGGTGCAAGAGATTGTGCAAGATATCCCGCTGCTGGATTTGCAATTTCTGCTGTTGCTGGAGTTCTTGGGCTAGCCATTGCTGTCTACGATCGAGAATACCCGCCAGCGAGATTGTCTGGGCAATGTGTTGAATTTCTGTCTGCTCTGCGGAATTCCACGGTAATATCTCACGAGTGGTCACTAGCAGCCCCAAAATCGTGCCATCTGATACTAGCGGTAACAAGATCTGATGTCGTTTGTTCTGGGTATCTTCTGCCCCTCGTTCTGGTAATTTTGGTGGAGCAAGGGTACTCACTTGACAATCTTCATTGCTGAGTAGTTGCCGATGAACGGGATCTGAGCGTAAATTGGACGGACGATGATCGTCTGTATCAATGGCTTCAATTGGCATCTGCTTGAGAATCTTCGCCCAGACTACCTCCGTTTCTGGGTAAACCACTACGGGCAATAGTTTTGATTCGCTGCCAGCTTCTAGCTCCTCTGTCATATATACAACACTAATACTCGCACCCAAGCCTTCTGACAACAGTCGTAACTGCGCGCGACATAAAGCCATGAATTCAGAACTAGCGGCGGTAGGCACAATTTTTGATTGGAGTTTCATGAGCTTACTCAACCATTTTGACATGAGTTTAGTGGTTTAGCTAATTTAGGGCCGCTTGCGTCCTTGCTAATCCGAACTCAAAGCTAAATCACTAAACCACTAGATTAAGATTTATTGCGAATATTAAAATTTTGTCAAGTTTGTTACCGTCAAATAGACGGCTAAATTTTAGTTTTTCTTCATACTGCTGGATTTGAGCAGATTAGACAGGCATTTACATGGGGGTTGAGTTTTTGGGACAGAGCGGATAAGATAGCGACGGCTTTTGTAACAGACATTACATCTGTCTGAACCAGAGAGGAGGTAAGGCGGTTGGCTAGAAGACGTAAACGGAAAAGTCGGAGACGGCAAGAAGGGCGGAGAATTTTGGAACAGGTGCCACAGTTCAGCATTGAAAGTGGCGAAGACAAACCTGTGACTGCTGCGCGAAATTACATCAAGGCTGAGGGCATTACGCCACCAGCGTTATTGTTAGTTAAACGTAACGAACATACGACAGATCGTTATTTCTGGGCGGAAAAAGGTCTATTTGGCGCACAATACGTCGAAGAAAACCATTTTCTTTTTCCTAGCCTACGATCGCTAGAACCAGAAATAGAAAGTCAGCAATTAGTAACTGTTGGTAGCAGTACTTACTAATTAAACTGACTTACTAGGTATATTTTAAATTTTGATGACGAAGCACTTAAATACAGTAGTATTTTGAGTGCTTTTTTATTTTATCAGGTAATGTGCAACTAAATAGGCTTTAGGCTTTGGGTTTTAGGCTTTGGGTTTCGGTGGGGAGTTGCTCTTCGACGGTAGATAGTTGCAATGTCGATTGAAATATTGCTAATTCATCCCGATGACCGCTAATTTTGATTTTAGTAGGAGCTGAATCATCGACTGTTTCTACTTTTAGGCGAATTTGTTCGATTCGTGCCGAGCCTTGCCAGTAAAACCAGCCAGCCAGAGGTGATGCAATTAATAGCACCAAGAAGACATTGCCGATTTCAGGAAACTGCATCGATAGCACTAGGGCGAGACACATGGCACCAATTGCAGCCAAGCTAGTCAGCAACACAGCCAAGAACACGCTGGGACTCACAAAACCCTCAAAGGTGATGATATCAGTATCTCGATCGACAGCCGTAATTTTGTAGGCTCGATCGGTAAAATACGCCTGGAGTTTGGGAATTAGGACTGCTTCTGATTCACTAGTCTCTAGGTTCATTTGCTCGATGCGCGGTTTCGTCGAAGCCCGAATAAAGAAAAACAATCCGATTGAAATCAGGATGGAAAGGATAAAGGTTGAGGTGAGGACGGTGTTGCTGTTCATGTGTAGGCGGGGGACTGGAAGACTGGGGGACTGGA
>JANNBD010000528.1:0-9355 GCA_031385105.1 Chamaesiphon sp. OTE_78_metabat_374 | reverse complement strand
GGAAGATCTGCCGAACGAACAAAGCTCACGCTCTGCGCACGAATTAGAGATCGACTCAGACCAACTACACAACATGAATTTAGAACTGGAGCTGGTGATGATTGCGATCACGGCACTCGCTCAAATTGATCGTCAAGAAATCGGTCAAGTTGCTAAAGAAATCGATGTTCGATCGACCCTTGCCGCTTGGCGCAAGGAGTGGCCCCATGCTAAATTTACGATCGAGAAACAACTCGATCCTCAGCAATTGCGATTGCTCGTGTCGATCGTCAATCGATTAGCGTATAAGTACCAAATGGTGGTGCGTCAAAGTGTAACTGATTGGCGGCAAATGATCCAAGTTAATCGATTACCGCTAGAATCTCCAGCCCTAGCGACATACATCAATAATTTTATTAGCATTTATCAGGCGCGGTTGAGTGATGAAAGTAGACACGCAGAAGCTACAGAATCACTAGAATCACTCTCACAATCTGCCCTAAATTTACTGGTCGAACTTTTATTTTATAGCGGTATAAATGGACACCAGCGGCTATGGCAATCACTACTACAAAGGTCTCAGCTAACAGTCACCCCCCGATCCAAATTCAACCAAATTAGCAATTATTCTTCGGCATAAATCATGGAATCAGATCATTTGACGACGCGAACATACACGGCTCTGACCTGTGAATTGATTGTCTTAACCACCAGTCACTCTGCGGGGATTGGTTCGCCTGGATCCGATGCAGCAGGTTCACCAGAGCAAGATCACAGCCAAACCGACGACAGGCAGGTTCCAACTGATTTTATGCTTTACTTGGATCGTTCAGACTGCGGGGACGCAGCAAACATTACCCTCCAGGGAAACTTGAACCAACTGAATCTACTGCAACAGGTAGTCAGTGAGTATATTACGGAGCTAGTTGCCAAATTTCCACTGCCAAATCTGAGTAATAACATCACTTCAGACTCGATTTCTTCAGTTACAATTATTGGCGGTGCCTCTGTGCAAGAGAGTCGAGATATCTCCACCCCAGAAATTGACACAGAGAATTCGATCAGTAGTAGACTAGACCCCAACAACAATTCTCTACCAACACAATCGGGACTAATGAACAATCTACCTGGATTACGCAAGATCTCAGCCCAACCATCAGGCAGTGGTGATATAGATCCCCGCACCAACTCGGATGCCACTTCGGGGATTTCTAAATTGTTTGGTAGTTGGAATAAAAGTAGCGGTAAAAAATCGCACCAGACGAAGCAAAAACATACACCGCTGGGCGCAGACGCTGGGGTAAAATCTGGATTTGGAAAACGTGAGATCGAAGACCTAGCGGCAGCCAGAGCCGGAAATCAACAGTCTCCCACCACACCGTATCTGACAGGCAATCAGAGATCGCTCGATCGACAGCTCCATCTGGGCGATTTAGCCAACAGTAGCTCTGGAGACACGATCACCCTCTCCCCGATTCAATTATTTGACCTCTCTACCGTCTTGGACGAGTACGCGGCAGACGAAGTAGTCACCAAGCAAGAACGCTCAGTTACATTCAGTCAGGCTAATCTTCCAGGTCGCAATCACGAGCAGTCGATCGATATCGATGCCACCACTGTATCTCTATCTAGACTCCCCAATTTGCCCAGAGCAGCTACCGGATCGATCGGTGGATCCCAAACTAGCCAAGTCTTCAATCGGACTCGGACTCCCAGCCGTTCTCGCCCCTCGGTTTCGATCCTGTCGGTGATTCCTTGGGCTGCTGCTGCCGCTGTCGCTGTGGGAGTACCATTGCTCCTATTCGATTCCAAGCCCAATCCGCTCAAAGATGCTACCAGCAAGGTCAAACTGCCGGATCTGGCAGGGGTAAAGAAAACTGTCACCGCTGCGATGTCACCGCCAGTCGTCGATCCTGAACCAACGACGGCAACCACACCTAAGCAGTGGAACGAGCAGCCTGTAGCGGCACCTAACACAAATCTCACTCCGATCATTCCCAATCCCCAGCAGCAGTCTTCAAATCCAAACGTCGCTAGCACAGGCAGCCAGTCACCGCTACCAAATAGCGCGCCGATCAACACAGGCATTCAACCAACTCAAGCTAATAGCCAAATTGGGATTGCACCGTTACCCTCGACCCTAGATGGTAAACCTAGTCCAACCATCATCCCTGCAACTGCCAAAATCCCAGATCAAACCACCCGACCAGCGATCCTGAGTACTCTACCTCGCAATGGGGCCAAATCTGGTGTTGCACCGAATCCACTCAGTGGCGGTCAGTTGCCATTAGATGTGGGTAGCACTAGTCCCAATCGATTGTTACGTTCAGCTCCAAAAGCAGCCACTCCTGGCACCGCAACCAAGCTCTCGCCTGGAACAGTATCAGTATCCACACAGCCAATTTTATTGCCGTCAGATTTACCAGGTATTGGGATTGATTCGTCCAAATCCTCCCAGGGGGGTGTAAATTCGACGACAACCAAGCCCAGTCGCCCTGGATCTAAAGCTACCAAGCAGAAAGCCAGTCTAGCCGCCAAAAATGCTAACTCTAACTCAGGTATTCCCACTGGAGTGGGTGTAGTGCCTCAGCCATTGTTTGAGCAAAGTAGCCCTGTTCCGGCAAATCCCAATTTTATTGACCCAGTGCAACGTCAAACTGGTGGCAATGATTTTGATGCCTCAAGTTTACCGATCGTTCCAGCTCAAGCATCTTCTAATACTAGTAGCAACTGGCCTTCAGATTCGATTGATAGTCTAGCCATCCAAGCCACCAGAAACTATTTCCAATCAAAATGGAAACCAAGCGGCACCCAGCCAGATCCCTTACAGTACGTCGTCCAAATTAATGGCAAGAGCGGTCTAGTTCGCAGCATCTCAGCTCAAGGTCCAGCCGCGAAAACCTACCTCAAGCAATCTAAAATCATCAAAGCCGGACAAAAGCTAGTTGCCCCAGCCGCAGGCGGCAGTGACCAAAAAATTCGGGTTGTGCTTCAGCCGGATGGGAATGTTGACAGCTTTATGGAACCATAGTTAGGACTGGGGGACTGGGGGACTAGGAGAGACACAAGCGTCTTGACTCTTTCTCCGATACCCACGTGCCCCATGCCCCACGCAAAACGATCGCTTTTAGACTAAAATCAACAACATCATCAAGGGGCAATCTGTGTTTAAACGTCATCGCTGGGCCATTAATCTAGTTGTCGCTGTGTCGCTGCTGGCTCTGACTGGATTATCATTGTTTCCGATTTTCAGTTCGGTGTTGGATGGCGGTGCCGCTGTCGCCACTGAGCCAGGTAGTCTTTCTGCTGCCCAAACAACTCAGATTCAAGCCCAAGCTCAAGGTTATATGCAGGTACTCAAACGCGAACCAGAAAACCAAGTCGCGCTGAAGGGTTTGCTCGATGCTAGGTTGCAATTGGGGGATATCAAGGGTAGCTTGCTGCCGCTCGAAAAAATTGCGGCACTTAATCCCCAGACTTCGGACTATACCGTGCTGCTAGCTCAAACTAAACAGTACTTGGGCGACAAAGAAGGTGCTACTGCTAACTACCGGACAGTATTAACGATTCAACCTCAGAATATTAATGCCCTTCAGGGACTTGTCAGCTTACTACTTGATGCAAAGCGGCCTGAAGCAGCAATGGGTGCTGTCCAGACTGCGCTAAAATCAAATGTGGCAGGCGTTGATCCGACACCACTTAAACTATTGCTAGCACAAGTTTATCTGACTCAGCAGCGCAACGCTGATGCACTAGGAATTTATGACGCTTTAACCGAAGTTAATAAAGATGATTTTCGCCCAATCTTGGCAAAAGCTCTGGTATTTAAGCAGATGGGCAACCTCACAGAAGCGCAATCGCTGATGAACGCAGCGGTAAGTCTCGCGCCATCCGAGTACAAGGATCAGATCAAGCAGTTAGCTCAAGCAACCCAACCACCCAAGGTTTCAGTCGCACCTAATTTAAGTGCACCTGCACCTGCGACACCTGCAACTGCACCAGCTAAGGTCAATCCAACTCCAAAACCTCAAGTGGTGAAGTAATTTTCAGAAAATCCCCTCCTCTGCGTTGGCGACAGCCTGCCTTTGGCACAGGCAGACGCTACGCGAACGGAGCGACGCTTTTATTCGGGGGTTCCCCCCGAATAAAAAAACGTCAAGACAGGTGTGCCCGTAGGGCAGGATGCGAAGCGTCCGGGTGGGTAGATGCGCGCAACAACTCCAACAAAATAGGTAGGGGCAATTCATGAATTGCCCCTACCTATTTTGCTAGGTGATAAACTAAACCAAATTCCGATCGGTTAAAATCTCATAGCCATCTTTTGTTACCAGCACAGTATGCTCAAATTGAGCCGATAAAGATTTGTCGATCGTGACCGCTGTCCACTTATCTGGCATCATTTTAGTAATCTTGGAGCCAGCATTAATAATCGGCTCGATCGCGATCGTCATTCCGGCTCTGAGCTTGACATTGGGCATCTCCCGCGTGCGGAAATTAAATACTGATGGTTCCTCATGGAGATTTCGCCCCACTCCATGTCCAGTGAAATCTTCGACAATACTAAAGCCATTGGCCTCTACGTGGTCTTGAACTGCGCCTGCGAGGTCTAGAAGGTAAGCACCCTCTTTCACCTGTTCTATCCCCTTGTAGAGGGCTTCCTCAGCGACCCGAATTAGTTTAGCAGCCGCAGGGGTGACTGTACCGACCCCGATCGTGATGCAAGAATCGCCGTGAAAGCCCTGAAAGAACGCTCCCGTATCGACTTTGAGCACATCGCCCTGCTTAATTACTTTCTTGCGATTGGGGATACCATGCACTGCTTCATCATTGATGCTGGCACAGATTGTCGCTGGAAACCCGTATAAACCTTTGAAGCTAGGAATTGCATCCATCGCCCGAATCCGTTTCTCTGCATAGGCATCCAAGTCTGCGGTAGTCATCCCTGGTTCTACCATCCCAAAAATTTCTTTCAGCACTGTAGCGACAATTCTCGAAGACTGACGCATGATCGCAATTTCGCGCTCAGTTTTAATCTGGATGCCCTTTGATTGCTTTTTTTCGCGGGTAGCTTGAGGTCTGAGTAAGTCGGTGAGAATATTCATGTTGGGATGGAGCAGGCTGGTAAATTTAGTTGAGAATTGCGGATGTGCGCTCGTCGGGTTTCCCGACGGTTTAGCGCACCAAGCAGAGAGTTGAGAGCGAAGATAGATTGTGGTTCCTTTATTTTAATACTTTCTCTGTTGGTTAGCCTAGCTGCTGTGCCGGAGAACTGAACGATCGATCATGCCTAATTGACCATACTCACAGCACAATTAGCCTGTAGGTGCGTGGTCTCGTGCCCGCCCTAGATCTATACTAATCACCAATGTCTCTATGCTGACGCGGTAACATACCCTACAATCTACCTATCAATTCTCAATTCTCAACTCTCAAATAACTTACCCATGTCTGAAAATCGGATTCGAGTTGCTAAAGACAAGGCAGAATTAGTTAAATCACTAATTGCAGCGGCTGATAATAATAGTCCATTCCAGACTTATGCCGATGCCATGTTATTTGCAGCAGTATTAGGTGCTAAACAACATCGACGAGTACCATTAGGTGAAATCTCAAAGAAAGAACCAGGGCCAATTAGTATGGAGGTATTTATCACCCGTGGTTACGATCCGGTGATGAAACTAATTGCGATCGCCGCTACTGAAAATATCAACGTAATTTCACCAGATCGAGCTGATTTTGAACAGCAGCGGATTAATATATTTGAAGAATATGCCAATGGGGGATTGGAATTATTAGCGCAAGAATTGTGCGGTGCAGTAGATTACACCGAGCGGATTTTGCTGATGTTATCAGCATCAATTGATACTTGTAAAACTGACCTAAGCACAGAAAATAGCTCAGGAGAATTCGATCTCCGCAAATTTCTGTAATAATTCAGAGCCGATCGAAACAAAAGCGACTAGAATATAGTCAAATTGTTTTAGTCAGTAATATGCGTCCATCATTCCACCTAACGGGGAATGCCGTTATTTGGAGATAATCTCATGAACGTTCTACTTCTCTACCCTCGTTTTCCCAAGAGTTTCTGGTCATTTGAAAAGACGATCGAACTGCTCGGTCGCAAGGCAATGTTGCCACCGCTGGGACTGATTACGGTCGCTGCAATTCTCCCCCAGGAGTGGAACTATAAGCTGGTGGATCTGAATGTGCGGGAAGTAACGGAAGCCGAATGGAATTGGTCGGAAATGGTGATTTGTTCGGCAATGATCGTTCAAAAGCCAGATTTACTCGTCCAGATCAAAGAAGCTAAACGTCGTGGTAAAAAAGTGGCTGTTGGTGGCCCTTATCCAACTGCATTACCTCATGAGGTGTCAGATTTTGCCGATTATTTAATTCTGGATGAAGGTGAACTAACTATCCCCTTGTTTGTCGAAGCCGTCGCTCAAGGGCAACAGTCGGGTACTTTCCGTGCGCCAAATGGGGAACGTCCCGATGTGACAATTACACCAGTGCCTCGGTTTGAGCTGCTAGAATTCGATGCTTATGCTGAGATGTCGGTGCAATTTTCGCGGGGCTGTCCGTTTCAATGTGAGTTCTGCGATATCATCGTGCTGTATGGTCGCAAGCCCCGCACGAAGGCACCAGAGCAGCTCCTTAAAGAACTCGACTATCTCTACGAGTTGGGTTGGCGACGGAGCATCTTTATGGTGGATGACAATTTCATCGGCAATAAGCGGAATGTTAAGTTATTCCTAAAAGAACTCTTGCCGTGGATGGTCGAACATAAGTATCCATTCTCATTTGCAACGGAAGCTTCCGTAGATTTGGCAAATGACCAAGAGCTAATGGATGAGATGGTCAAGTGTAACTTTGGGGCGGTGTTCTTAGGGATTGAAACTCCAGATGAGGAGAGTTTAGCACTGACTCAGAAGCATCAAAATACGCGCAGTTCCCTCAGCGAAGCGGTTGATAGAATCGCAGCTACAGGCATTCGGGTGATGGCTGGGTTTATTATCGGTTTCGATGGTGAGAAAACTGGTGCTGGCAAGAGAATCGTTCAGTTTGTAGAACAGACAAATATTCCGACGGCGGTATTTAGTATGCTCCAAGCTTTACCCGATACGGCTCTATGGCATCGGTTGACCAAAGAAGGTCGAATGCGAGTGGAGGGGGCGAATATTAATCAAACTACGCTGATGAATTTTGTCCCGACTCGTCCGTTGGAAGAAATTGCCTATGAGTACATGGATGCCTTTGATGAATTGTATGAGCCATCGAAGTTTCTCGATCGAACTTACCGTCATTTTCTCACGCTGGGTCAAGCTACTTATCCTGATAAGGGAGAAGGGCGCAAGAAGGCAATTAGCTGGATCGTAATTCAGGCATTCTTGACGATTTGCTGGCGGCAAGGGGTGGTTCGCTCTACTCGCTGGCAGTTCTGGCGCAATCTCTGGAGTATGCTCCAGGTCAATCCAGGTGGGGTGAGTAGTTATCTGGGTGTCTGTGCCCAAATTGAACATTTCTTGGAGTACCGAGGGATTGTCCGCAAGGAGATTCAGGCTCAGGTGGCGGAGTTCTTGGCTGGTGAGGCGAAGGTCAAAGCAGCGGCGATGGAGCCTATTGTGGCTGTGGCGGAACCTGTTGTTTCTTAAATACCGAATGGAGATTAGGACAGTCAAACTAGTGGCGGTACAAACCCGACTGTCTTGTCGTTTTTTTATATCTCCTGTCGGAGAGGCTCCGCCAACGGGGGGAACCCCCGAATAAAAACGCCGCTTTTCCAAAAAGTCGGGTTTGTATCCTAACTGACATGACAACTACTCCCCAATTTAGCAATACCCTCTAGGCAGAAGGGGTACTATAATTTAACGGTTTGATGCGGTTGGCTGTAAGGTGCCTAATCGCAATTTTAGGTCATTTTTGTTGTTCGATCGATCAACAGTTTGTCATAGCTGATAATTGCTGCTTCCTCATGAATGGTTTTTGAGCTGGTCCCCATCAAAATGTTCACATAAGAACATTTTGATTTTGAGAATAGTACAGGCTACTCTCGCCGTAATTATCTAAAAGTTCACCGCGAATTGATGCTTCAAGCTCTCAAAAATCCAACTTTTGCTCGCCTATATACTGCTCAGGCAATTAGTTTGCTCGGCGACGCGCTGACGTGGTTGGGATTGGCTCTATTAGCGGTGGATTTAGCTGGAGATCGCGCTCCTGGTGTTTTGGCTACGGCTCTGACTTGTCGGATTGTGGCTTTTATTGTTTGTGCTCCAATTGTGGGGATGATTGCGGATAAATGGGATCGCAAGTTGATTTTGGTGGGCACTCATTTAGTGCGGATGTTGTTGGTAGGATTATTGCCGTTTGTCCAGACGATTTGGCAGTTGTATGCGGCTGTTTTACTAATAAATATCTTTCACGCTTGTTTTACGCCGACTTATCAAGCAACTATTCCAACTGTGACGCAGCCTCAAGAGTATGCTCCGGCAATGGCTCTGGCTTCTGTTACTTATCAAACTTTAAGTATGGTTGGCCCAGGATTGGCTGGGGTGATGGCGGGTTGGTTGGGCGCGAGGACGATATTTTGGCTTGATAGTGGGAGTTTTTTGCTGGCTGCGCTGGTAATTCTTTCGGTGCGGCAGCCGCTGACAGTGGCTAATACTAGTCCTGAAATTGCTCTGCCAGTTAGTTATTGGTCAAGGTTAACAATCGGGACAAAGATATTATTTGGGGATGGATTCTTACGCTACGCGCTAGCTTTACAGTTGGTTGGGGCGATTATTGGCGGGCAAGTTTTAGTTAATACTGTCGGTTATATTAACTCGATCTTACATTTGGGCGATCGGGAATATGGTTGGGCGATGATGGCATTTGGGGTGGGAATGATGATTGCCGCACTAATTGTGGCTGCAACTCAAAAATATCTGGCGCGTCATTGGCTGCTGTTTGGTGGTGCGCTCTTGATGGTAATTTCGATGTTTTTTGCAGATCGATCGACTTTTCTAGGTTTGATTTTACTATGGCTATGTGTAGGCATTGGTAAGAATGCGATCGATCTACCGACTCAAATTGCCATTGGCGACCGCATCCCCAAACATCAACAGGGACAGGTCTACGCGGCGCATTTTGCCTGGAGTCATCTGTGGTGGGGCATTGGCTATCCTTTGGCAGGTTGGCTTGGTACAGCGCATTCTGAGTGGATGTTTTCGATCGCTGGCGGGATTGGATTGGTTGTGCTGGTAGTTGTGCAATTATGCTTCGCGCCAGCAGCCGCTAATCCAATCCCGCTAGCGATCGAAAACATCCACTCAGAATGCGCTGTACCGAGCCATCCCGCCAACGGATAGGCAAGCCCCCACCACAGATGACTCCAGGC
>JANNBD010000510.1:0-18674 GCA_031385105.1 Chamaesiphon sp. OTE_78_metabat_374 | reverse complement strand
CACCCCCCCCCATCCAACCGCATCAGCCATCCGCGCTCACAACCTCTTGCACATTGAGACTCCACTTAAGACTCTCAATCTTAATGAATTAGCGATCTCACATCCCTAATTCTTTACCATAAAGAATAATCAAATCATTCTCAATGGTAAAGAATTAGGGATGTGAGATCGCTGTCGGATCTGTGAATTGAATAGGTACAGCCGCCAGCAACAATCTCCGACGTAGGTTGAAGCGCGTTCTCGATCGAACGCAATTACTGATTCTTGGTTAGTCACGATCTCAGCCACCGTTTGTGCTCAGGTTAATTTAATTTTACTACAGCAATCTCAGTCAAAATCTTTATGCAGAAAGGTTTCACTCGGTTATCCAGTATCGACCCAGGAGCATCGATAAGATTTACGAATCGAGATTAGTGCATCATGCAAATTGCCATGATGGTATTTAGGCATACTATTCACCAGAATATTGACACTGGCAATATCTAAAGGTTATATTGTCACTGTCAATATTGTACTGTGCTTAGATCCCAATCCTGAACATTTATGGTGGAAGAATCTAATGATTGAATCAAAAAAGTTTATGAAGACGATGCTTGCAATCTCACTACTATTGAACATTATTGTTCTCATTCCAGTTTGCGTTGGTCTCGCGACACATGCCGATGGGATACAGGTAAGTTTCGGTGAAGCAACGCCAGCGCGCGGCATCCTTCTTTCGGTCTATCTGAGCATTCTTGCTGCTTCTGCTTCATTGCTCGTATTTCGCGATCCAAAGCTAACAGCCGCACTTTTACTGATGCAAATCATTTATAAGCTCACCACGCCTATAACCGTAGGAACGTTTCAAAATCCTGTCGCGATCAGCAATCTCGGAATCGCGGCATTCCATTCGGTAACGCTTTTTATCACTTGGCGTAGCGTTGGTAATCCTTTGAAATAATTATGATCACAGGCAAGTAAGCCGAATGAGAGTGACCTTAGACATTATTTCGATTCATGAACTTCTAAGGTGGTTCCCGATAAATCGAGTAATTCTAATCAGAAGAGAGTTGTGCAATCATTTCAGCACGAGAAGACAATGATCGGGACGCGGACAAATCATTTTCCAAGCCTTGGGCGATGTCACCAGTCCTTCATGTACGGGTGCGTGACGCTCTGTGAGATAACGGGCGACGGGATTGAGATCGTTGGCGTAGCCTCGCCTTGGCGAATCGATAGGGCAACCTTGAGAACTTTCTGAATATTGGGATCGAGCTGGGAAAGTTGGTCGAAGAAAAATATACCCGATCGAGTAGCTGCGAAGTGTTCGCCTAGTTTTGAAGTGACATCTGTGCTTAAATCTCGTTCGTCAATTACCGAATTGATCGCTATAAATAGAGGCTGTAAGGAAGCAACCATATTATCAAAAGAGTACCCGATTCTCCACGGGAGAGGCTTCTGCTAGGGCAGACGCTTTGCGAACGCCAACGAGGACTAGGCGCGATCTATTTCCACATCTAGTATAGACACTATGGACTTTGTTACTATCACCACCACGCGATCGACTTATGATTAATTCCCCACAGCACATCATCGGTTTAGTCTTTTATCCTGGCATGACATCATTGGATATTATTGACACTCCTCTTGCTTTTAAGCGAGGAGTGTTAACGAAAGATGTTTTGATACAAGATGTGGATAAATCAACGATAAGATAAAGAATAGACTAATTAGGCAAATGACATGATTGCTCAACTCGTCACCGCCAGCATCAATAATGAATCAATCGTTACCTGGGAACCCTTGCCCAAGGATTTTAAATTAGAGGACGATCCCGTGGAGAATGATGGACAGCCTTTATTGGCAGGAGCACTCCGAGAGAGTCTAGAACTCAGTGGCTTGATTCAGCCACAGATGCTGATTGTTTCAAACTTTGGATTGTGCGCGACGATTGACGATCGAATTGTGGTGAAAGCACCTGATTGGTTGTATGTAGCGGCAACAGTACCGACTGAATCGATTCGGCGAAGTTATACGCCCCATGCTGAAGGTGATTTACCGATCGTTGTGATGGAATTTCTCTCTGATGTTGATGGCAGCGAATATTCTGTTAAACGCACTTTTCCACCTGGTAAATGGTTCTTTTATGAACAAATTCTTCAGGTACCAATCTACGTTATTTTCGAGCCAGGAGGTGGATTGCTAGAGTTTTATCAACTCCAAAACGGACGCTATGAATTAGTACTTCCTGATGCTGATGGGCGACATTGGATTGCCGAAATGAATCTATTCCTGGGAGCATGGCGGGGTGATAAGGAGGGTAGATCGGGTTATTGGTTACGCTGGTGGGATGAGTCGGGAATGATCCTACCGTGGGCTGTGGAGCAAGTCGAAATAGAACGTCAACGTGCAGAGCAGGAGCGTCAACAAAAAGAGAAATTGATGGACTACATTCGATCGCAAGGCATCGATCCAGATAATTTGCCATCCAAATAATCGCCGAGCATAAAACTGATCGATCGAGCATTCAGCGGCCAAAGAGACGATCCTAACAAAGATGGTGTTTTTACTTTTGGAGGAGGTCTAGTGCTTTAAATTTCCCCAGGGCTGATAGAATTACCACCATGACGGTATTTCTACAAAATTTATTAGGCGGGTTATCGATCGGCAGTGTCTATGCGATTTTTGCGCTGGGCTACACCTTAGTTTTCTCAATCCTGGGGATTATTAATTTTGCACATGGGGCGATTTTTACCCTGGGGGCTTACTTTACCTATGCTCTAATGGGCGGAAAATTTGGCTTTAATGGTTTGCTGGCCAACTTTTCACTCGGTATTCAGTTACCGTTTTGGATGGCAGCTATCCTCGCCGCCATTTTAGCAGGTGGGGTGGCAGTGGCGATCGAGCGATTAGCTTATCGTCCCCTCCGCCGGAAACGGTCAGACCCGCTACTGATGGTAGTTTCTAGCTTGGGTGTCGCCCTCACCCTCGTCAACTTGATTCAGTACCTGGTCGGGGCTGAAAACTATACATTTCCAGGCAATACCTACGGCGATTTGCCGACCTCGATTAATTTTGGCAGTGCGGAGAATCCGATTGTCATTCGGACAGTGCAGCTAATTATTTTTGGGGTATCGGGAATTATCCTCGCCGGATTGACCTACTTTATCACTGGCACTAAATATGGCAAAGCCATGCGCGCGGTGGCTGAAGACCCGACTACCGCCAGTTTACTGGGTATTGATACCGAACGATTTATTATGCTGTCATTTTTTGTCAGTGGCTTTCTCGGCAGTATCGCCGGAACGTTGGTGGGATCGAGTTTTGGCATTGCTGGGCCATACTTTGGGATTGGCTTTGGCCTCAAAGGATTGGCAGTAATTGTGTTGGGTGGACTAGGGAGCATTCCTGGTTCGGTACTGGGCGGTTTACTAATTGGCCTAGTTGAATCCTTCGTGCCTGATTCTGGCTATAAAGATGCTGTAGCTTTTGCGATTTTATTTCTGATCTTACTCGTCCGGCCCCAGGGCATATTGGGGCAAAAATTAATTCAGAAAGTTTAATAGTTACTGCGATTAACAACGAGTAAGAATCGCTTTTTCTGCGATCAATTCAACTAAAAATGAACGATTTTTTTTCTACATATGGCTTCTTAATTGTCTCAATGCTGTTTGGCTCGATGTTGGGTATTTCACTGTACTTACCACTAATGGCTGGCCAATTATCCTTGGCTAGCCCAGGTTTTTATGCCGTTGGTGGTTATGTTGCGGCGATTTTATCGACCAAAGTATTTACAACTACGGGTGCGTTCCCGGTGCCTTTATTACTGCTAGAAATGGCGATCGCAGGCATCATTTGTGGGATTTTGGGTCTGATGGTCGGGGGGCTGGCACTGCGGCTACGGGGCATTTATCTAGCAATTGCTACGATTGCTTTTATCGAGATTCTCCGCATCCTGGCTCTCAATCTCGAAATTACGGGCGGTGCCGTGGGAATTTTTGGCATTCCCCAACCGTTTAATAGCCCGATCGAGTATCTGTGGATTGCTTTACCATTACTATTAGTTAGCATGGTTTTTGTGTATCGACTCGAAAATATTCGAGTTGGTCGCGCTCTCATCGCCATCCGCGAAGATGAATTAGCTGCTGATGCTATGGGCATCGATCCGACTTACTACAAGGTTCTAGCCTTCACTCTCGGCGCGATTCTAGCCGGAATTGTCGGAGCCGTGAGTGCCCACTTTCTGAATACCTGGAATGCCCGCCAAGGAACTTTTGATGCAAGCATTGTTTATCTAACTTTTGTCCTAATTGGTGGTTCACGTAGCTTCTTAGGCGCAGTTTTGGGTGGCATGGTATTTACAGCAATGCCTGAACTATTGCGATTTGCCGCAGATACACCGAATTTACCATTATTTGTTGCTCAGTTTCTCCGCGATGGCCGATTGATCATTTTTGGATTATTGATCGTATTGGGAACAATCTTTTTTCCTCAGGGGCTAGTTCCAGCCGGACTATTCAAGCGGAAATAGTGTGAGCATTAAAGGAATGGCTACCATAGCAATCCTATTTGAGTTCCTCACAGTAAAGTCAACTTGTAGAGGCGGTGCTGTCTTGTCGTTTTCTTATATCTCCCCCAGGAGAATAAAAACGCCGCCTCGTGCCCGCCCTCTAGGGATTACGCTTCTCACTTAGGATTGCTATATTTGGAAATAATTTAGAGTGAAAATATTCTTCACTATCAGAGAGAATCTGATTGTACGATCGATCCTACACAACGATCGATCTGGGTGGCGGTGTAATGTCTGGGCTAATTCCCCAAGTTTCTACGCCAGCGGCCGTATGTTGAGACAATGGATAGAAGCGCACATTATCTGCTGCTAAATCTAATCTTGATTCGAGCTTTTGTTGAAGTTCTTGATATTTTGGCAGCGGCAAGACACATTCAAACACGCTATATTGGACTCGCTTTCCGTAGCCTTTGAGCAAATCTGCGATCTTTTTGCGGCGTTTGTCGCAGGTGATATCGTACACGACAATGTAGAGAAGCATCAACGAATTTGGTAAGGTTGATAATTTTCAGATGGGTGATAAATGAACTGCTTGTAGGCTCTGACTTGATGGATAATTGCATCCCATTTTGGTTGTTTACTGCCATCTTCGGTGTCTATGGCTGTTTCCATCCGAGCTAAAAATGCTTTGAGATACTTCTTACTCCCGCTGTTATTGAGATAGCAACCACCATCACGCCACACAAAATCACTCGATACATCAACTGAATGTTGATTGATCATCTTCAGCACCAGAGCATCAACAATTGGCGCGCGAAATTCTTCAATCAAATCTGATGTTAAAGCTGGATGCTTGTCGCTGGGTTGATGCAGACAGCCATAATAGGGATCCAATCCTTGCAGCTCAACTATACTCAGCAGGTGATTCCACAATACTTGATAGGCAAAACTCAACATCGCATTGACTGGATCTGCGGGAGGACGACGAGAGCGAGTAGTAAATGTAAAGTCAGGATTGCTGATACATCTGCCCAAGGCTGAAAAGTAATATCTGGCACCGATGCCTTCAAATCCGAGCAATTGTTCGATCGAATTAGCTTCAATTAGTTTACCAGTCAGATCTCCAATCTTTCTAATCGCCAATCCAATTTCGTTCCGATGCAGGCGGCGGTTTTGACGTTGCAGAATCGTTCGACTATTGGTTAGTTTTGCCTTGATGATCTGCTGGGCAGCGATGAGGGCATCGGCTGGAGCTAGTTGTTGCTGAAGTCGATGGAGGTGGCGACTATCCCGCGCGGTTGAGTAGGTTTTGCCATAACAGTAACCTGATTGAGATAGATAGGCGATGGGGATGTTTTGCTTGAGGCAGGCTTTGATTGCTTGGGTAGTAATTTGGGAGTTACCAAAGACTAATATCTGTTCGAGTAGGGGCAGTTGGGCGGTGGTTAAAATGCAATCTTTCTTTTTGATGATGAGTGTTTCACCATCGAGGCTAACGCTGCAACCTTGTTCGGAAATGTATAGTGTTCTCAAAATGTTTTGGTAGTTTCGGTGGAGTTGCTTACTTTCTCTATTCAACCTCGAAACCACTATCCACCACATCATGAATATTGCTGAACAAGCTTAATTCTCGCCAAATATTCTATGTCGCAAGCCACATCTGTTTACTGGCAAAGCTTGCGACTTTTTTAGGCCTTAATTTAAATAATCCTTTCTATTAAATATTTTCAAATGATTAGGTTTATTATACGCAAAACTGAACAGAGCCTTGCATCGGTAATTTGACTGATTTTAATAGAGAAAATATTAAGATTTTTTCCTGAAAAAACAGGCGATAACCTTTTTTTAAGAAGTTATCGCCTGTTTCCATTCAATTTGGTTCCCCCGTGAGGGGGAATAAGTAATACTCTGGACTAGCTTTAGTCCACGGACAACTTGTTTCCATTCAATTGGGTTCCCCCGTGAAGGGGAATATGGATAAAACCAGCACGGAAGAGTTGAGCATGATCCTGTTTCCATTCAATTGGGTTCCCCCGTGAAGGGGAATAGTGTCTATCTTAAACCCTTGCAGAGTAAGGTGTCCATAGAGCATTTGCGAGGATCGGTCTAGATTGGCTATTTCAGAGCGTAGATTTGAAGTTCTAAATCGCTGGAACCTTTTGACAGTCAAGCACCGAGCATCTTAGACCAATCCAATGGGTTTGAGGAGGACTATGGATCGATCTTCAAGCAATCTAAGATATTCTGGTTGAGTCGATCGAATGGATTAGTGCTTGGTATTTTAGTTACTTGATCGAGAATATCTTTGATGTCCTTCAGTACATTTTCTGCCTGATTGATGTATGATACGCCTTCCATTCGATGAATATATTTATTTCGTCGTATACAGAAAGATCTTAATTTTTCAATATCTTTCAATAAATCTTTGTATTGACCATGCGATCTGATAATACTAATTATTTTTGGAGTGTCTAACTTACCCGTCAGTTCTACGCTGCTGGTATTAGCTAACTTTTGATGGAGCCTACCACCATCTATTTCCTTAAGCTCAGACCAAAATACATGCATTCGATCGAGTTCGTCAGGAACTTCCAGACCAATCTTGAAGAGTAATAACCGAAAGATATTTTCTTGAAACTGCGATACGGAGATCAGAAAATCACAATATTCTTCATTCTTGAGAGATATTTGGGTTGTAAAGTAGATTTCCTCCAACAGAGAAACATAATTTCTGTTGCACAGATTCTCAACACTCTCAAAGAAGTAATTCAGTTTAGATTGACCTCTGAACTTACTAATAGATTGATAGGCACGATCGAAATCAAAGGATATTCGGCGATGACCATAATTGAGTAATGCTGTTACTAATTCATTATTTAATCCGCTATCCTTGATCGTTGCCAGGGCACCACTGTAGTTGTAATCTGCCAACTGCTGCTGAATGATATTGCGATCGAATTCTGCTTTCAACCCACTCAGATCTGTCGCGAAGACTCGTTCCTGTTCGGGTTGCATTAGCCGAGGATTCCGCACTTGCCAGACGCGGCTACCTGGAGCGTACCCAGCCGATTGCAGGATGCTCCAGGTAGATTTCATCGCCGGAGTACCAGAAGAAGCATTAAACTCCAAAATATCGCCTGGAGATACGAGCTTTTTTGCTTTGATTAGGACTGCTTTAGCCGCATTTGTCGCTAATAAAATATCGATCGGATCTTGAGATAGAGCTTCATCAACGCTGATGATATCGATCGACTCTGCCGTCATATTCAGTTCTGAAGCTAGCCATTCTTGGGTATCGTTTGCGCCAGGTAAAGTACTATCAGTAGCCAATAAGAATATGTGCTTAATTTTTTGATGTTTTTCCAAACCAAGATGCTTGACTAGAGACACGATCGATCCTTCATCATTAGTGATTCCTGAAAATGGGTCTTGTTGACCAACAAATGAGAGAATGATGCTTGCCATGATTCTGGAATGATTAGTTTTGACAATTTATAGAAAAGATTGGATATCGTCGAATAACCCAGATAGCGACAAACACTATGGTTCTCTACCAAATAGACGAACGGCACCAGGAATTTTTGCTAAATCTGCGAGAAAGTCCGATCGTAATTTGTTCTGACTTCCCATAAATATACAAACAACTTCTTGGCAGAGATCTTCAGGTTTCGCTCCATTTACTCGCTTAATGCTGACCCAGGAACAAGCAGATGTTTTGCCACCGACATCTGCTTGTCTTTTATATTTAAGTTGATAAATCAATTCCATGCCTCGCCCACGAGTAGCTGGAGTTTCACCCTGAATCCAGGCGAGGGTTTTGGGATCGATCGGATTTTGATATGGTTCGGGGACTTGATATACAGCGCAGGTAGTGGGTGAAAATACTTCGGCATTAATAATTGATGGATGTTCACGATATCGATCGTGCCAATTACTTATTACACCATCGCGCCAAAGATCATAAATCAAATTCAGATCGTTACCTGCTCGATCTAATTTAGTAGGAGTTTGATTAGTTACAATATCTGCACGCGATTCTCTTTCAGAGACACTCCGTGGACGAGTTAATTCCAGATGACAACCTCTGGCTGTATCTTTGTTATTTGTATTAAGAATAAACTGATGTAATGGTCTCCGCCAGCCTCTACCCACACCCCCGACTCTTGCGGCAACTTTGATCACTGGCAAGATAATTTCATTGAGAATATCTGCTGGAGCTGATATCTCAAAATTGCCCTTCCACCGATAGAATTTAGGTTCTCGTGATGAATCTATTCGATCGATTGTTACTCGCAATCGCACTAATCCCTTCTTCTTTAAACTTCCCAATAGCTCATTGACAGTAATTTCAGCATCGGATTTTTCCATTACCCCCAGCAAAAATCGCATCAGCCACGATCTCAACCAGCCACGCCAGTGAGTCGGGCGGAGTTCAGGCTTAAATGTGTCTTGTCCTGCACTACCCTGACTGTAGAGCGTGAAATTGAGTTTCTTACTGCTGTATCCGACTGGTAGACTGGGTAACTCTGGACTAGGATCGTAGCCAGTGGGGGCTGTTAACGCCCCATAACCGGATGCTGTTCTGCTGCCTATGCCCTGAGTACTCAAGGCTTGCTGTAGCCACTCCCAGACGGTAGCTACGTCCTCTGGTTGAGCATTGCGACAGCCTCTGATTCCGATCGTGATTTCAATCTTTTGATGCCCATCACCGAGGGTATATAGTGACTGGGGCGAAGTAGATCCAGTGTGAAATACCTGAAAATCCTGCTGGGGATTGGTAATATCGAGGGTTAATTTGGTTGGTTGATGTGGAAATGCATCGAGAAATTCGATTTTGCCTGCTCTAATCTCAGCACCATTTTGATAGCCGAATAATTCTCGCATTCGATCGACTAATTCTGGATATTGAGATACCCACGCTCTGACAATTCCTCTAATCGATGCTGCTGGCACATAGCCATTCAGGGGCAGCTTTTCAAATAGCTTTAGGTTTTCACTGAGGGTGCGTTTGTCTTCAGGGCGGCTGGCGTGAGGATTCCAGGCACCGCAGGGTTCGCCTGCTGAGACTAGAGTTTGTTGATCTGGGTGGGGAAATGAGCCTACTTTCGATCGCCAATCCAGAGTAAAGACACCACTTTTGAAGAGTTCTGATTGCGATCGCTTTTCGTGTTGTTTGGCTAAAGCATCAATTAGTTTAGTGCCACTATACAGCATTGATTTTGGTAGTTAGAATATGATTTTTAGATATTTGTTTGGGTTAAGGTTTCGACTACGCTCAACCTACGGGGGTTGAGTGTAGCTGTTCGCGTAGCGTCTCCGACAGGAGAAAACCTTAACCTAGCTATTATCTTCTGATTTATAAGCTCTAGCCCAAAAATTCCAATGCTGTGATAATTCTAACGATCTGCGCCACTGAAGCATATAGACTTCTGGTCGATTATTTGCATAGTTAATCACAGTATCCATTAGCTTTTTTGGTTCTATATCTTCAGCTTGATTAAGTAATTGAGCGAGTAAAGATTTCCAAATTGGCAGAGTGCGTTCCCGAACTTTACCTTCGGCTTTATTCGGACTTTGATTGATATATCCAACGGCAGATAATAGTCCAAACGTGCGAAGATGTTGTGACAGTCGATAGACAGCACTTATATCTTCGGCTGTGAGAACATCATCACTTAATATTTTTTGAATATGACTGTGAGCTGCTAGACTCATTTGTTCTGGTTTAATCATGGGGGTTGTGGATGGTGGATGGTTATTTTTAGTCCGCGTAGGCGGACTTTGCATCACTAGCAGCGGTTTGAACCGTTGTGTTTGTCATCGGAAAACTGCTATCAGCCACCCAGCTCTGTACCCAACCCCGCCCCACATTTGCCTGTCCCCCCACCTGAATCAATCCCGTCAAAATCTCCTGCATCACCTCACAATCTGCTGCTCGAATCGGATCGTTTTTAGCAATACTATAACCCCAAGCGTAGTAAAAAATTGTATCGCGGGGAATACACACATCTGTCCAAAATATCCCTGCACCACCCGTATCAGCAATTACATTCCTTACTTGAGTCCAAAGCGAGTGTTCCATTAATACCTGAAAATCATTGTCTGGCAATACAATTCTGTTATTTTCCCACTGAGATTTAGTATCATCACCTAAACTACTCGACCAATTTTCAGTTAGCTCGATCGATCTGATTTGCTCCTCATTCATTGCTGCTACTTCTATTCTGGCATCTGCCACCATATAGACATCCTTACGACTACCAACGGCACTAGTTAAGGCTGCAAAACCATCAAATGTCCGCCGACTAATCAAAGCGCAATCTCTCAACAAAGTCGGACAACTTACCCAGGTAAATACATCCTCACCCTTAACCGACATTGTACGCATCGGTACCCACAATAATCTGGCATCACCAAACCAAATTTGATGCACGCCCATTTTGCCATCAGTTAATTCCTGCCCAAATAGTCGATTAGCAGCATCTTGATTCTGATATGATTCCACTTCATTCCTAAGACTTCCCCTCAGTGATGAACCAGGAATATAAGGGAAATTGGTGTGAACTTCGCGGGCAATTTCCGAGATGTTGCCCAAATCTCCTTCCCCACCGCAGTGAATCGGAGCCAAACTATATAAGTAACCAACTCGAAAATCTTTCATAATATTGAACCTTAATATTTAGCCCACAATAACTTTGAGTAACCTAGATTTTTTAATGCCTTCATCCCCTGAGCTGCTTTCGTTTCTCCTGCTGCTTCAAATAGAGCTTGAGGCTGATTGAGATAGTAAACACTTCCTGGCGGTGCTGCAAACATTTGCGGGGCAGGGATGCTCGTTTCATCATCACTATCTGGCTCTTGTTTCACGCGGATTCTGCCGCTGATTGGAATGGCTTTTTCCGTAGCTACTGATACGAGATGTCCCTTAGTCTGATTGGGATTATTTGTATGTGCAAGTTTCCATTCCCACGGATAACTGCGGCAAAGCGCACGGTTATTTTGCTTACGTTCAAAAATACCTGGAGTGACTAAATATGCTAAAGCTTTTTTAGTTGATTTAAAGTTTGCTGCCGATAACTCAGAAATAGTCATCCATTGCTCATTTAAGGCTGAACATTGCTGCAAAATAGCGCGATGTCCTTCTCCACCGAGTCTAATTACTGCTGGTGTGGGAATATCAATATCTAAACCGATCGCAATCGTCCAATTTGGTAACAATCTCACTGCATTTTCAATAAAGTAACTACCACTATCCTTTACTTGTTTAGTTTGATTATCGATGGCATTATGCGATCGAGTTTCGGTTTTCCACGGCTGTTGCTCTAAACTAAGATCCACGGCTTCCTGACTTGGTACCTTAAATAACTCTTTGGAGATATCTCCAGTTTTTAAAAAGGATTCGATCGCATCTACTGGTAAATACTGACGATAGACTGAATCTAATGATGTTAGTGCATATAATGCTTGTTGTTTTTGGGCTTCTGCTTGATCTTTGGGTGGCATTACTAATGGATTTGGTTGCGACTGATCCCAGATTATTTGTCCTGACAAAGGATGCTTTTTTTGCCATGCGAGGGGAGTTAATCGATCGCCATTCACAAAATTTAGTGGTCTATTAAAGTACAGTGTATCGTGATAACAAAGAAATGGTCCGACTAGTTCTAGATCTAGATTGCGATCAATCATATTCCTAATTGCACCTGCGATCGTGTGTCCAGATGGTGGGAATAAGCCTGCTGCCCATGCTCTTTCACCAGGTGTAAAGGGTTTAGCATCACGGAATAACAAGATGTCTACAGGAGCGATTTTGTACCAATAAATCATTGCACTTTTCCCCCCAATTCTATTTCGCGACGACGCAGAGTAAAGGCGGCAAGTTTGAGCCAATTTCTCATTTCAGCATTTAGTTCTGTTGCTTGAGTCTGCTTACTTAACTCAGTCATAAATTCACATAACACTTCTTCAAAGTCTCGCCGACTATCGGCATCATTGCTAAAAACTGATCGACGATCGCAAAAAGCTCTACACCAGGGTTTGATAGCAGCGATGTTTGGAACTGGATGCTGCTCCCATACTGTTGCCGCTTGCTCAAACAACAGCGCGTCTAATTCGAGCGTAGGTTTTAATTGCTTCACCATTTTCAATAACTTTTGCCAGTAATTAAAGACTGTAAATTTAGCTGTAGAAGATAAGACATTCCCATTTTGATACATTACTCGCACCTGAACTGCATCTTTTTTACAAGAGTCATCAGACTGATGCTCTTTTGCTTGAGCTTCTGCCGCCCAGAGATTTTCAAGTGCGATCGCAAGTGGTACAGATTGATGTGCAATTACAATCCCAAAACTAATGGTTGCATTACTACCCATCGTAAATAAAGGACGTTGAGTAATATTATCTGGCTTAGTAGTTTTATCATCACATCGCCAATAGTCTCCAGTATCTTTAAACTCATTGATAGGATCTCGATCGCCCCGAAAACATTGCCGAATATCCCATAGCCAGCTATCCCATTCCCACAGGTTAGTATAGGCAAGAACATCATCTCCACCTGCATAAATTAGCCTGCCAGCATAGCGTTTTTCAGTTAGATAAGGCACCAATTGATTAGAAAAATCTAACAGCGCACGGCTCAACGCGTTATGATTAGATGGCCCCATTCTTTTATCTAATTCTAAAAAATCAGTAACTTTTCGCGGCTGAATAAGTTTTTCTAATTGCTCATCTGTTAAGTTTGCTAATTCTTCAGTTGTTAGTCTACCTAGTTTGCCACGATCTTCATCAATCAGTTCTTGCAGCTCAACTAATTTTGGCAATGGGATTAAAGTGCTATCGACATATTTACTGTAGGTATCTAGCTTTTCACCTTTGAGCCATTCGCTCATCCCATCACCGTCACCAGCCGCCAATACATACCAATCAGTCGGGTTATGCTTGGGATAAGATTTAGCGATAATAGCATTTAGTTCAACACGACATTTCTGCAACGCTTGAGTATCATCAGCATCTATCCCTAGATCTTCTACTAGCCAACCAGCATTTAATAATCGAGGATGAAATTCTTTGAGGTTTAAGCCTTGCTGTTCTGCCCAAGCAATGCCCCATTTATTACGATCTTGCCAGTCTTTTGTCAATTGTTGCTGATATTTATTCAATACTTTCTGACAAGATGATCGATAATAATCTACAGCTTCTGGCTGAGTCTTCAGATATCCAGCGACACCAGAAGTTAAGTCAGGATAAGCAATTTCTAAATCATTCCTACCCAATAACTCAGGTAAAACATGATGCAGTCCGCGCTTGACTACTTCAGTGGCATTGAGCTGTTCGCTACCATTAAACAGATAATTTTGACGCTGCCAAAACTGCTCTACCTCTCCTTCTTCTGCCCAGTCCATGGGTTGGTTGTGCACTGCTGCACCAATACCTGAAACAGTTGATCGAGTGCTAAATACCGTCGGTAACTGCCAACTGCGGGCGTTCTTAACCGCAGTTAGATTCAGACGAGTATTATCAAAAATGTATCCCCACCATGAACCAATATTTGGATTGTTTTTCGGCAAAAAACTTAACTCTGCCGCATGAAATAATCCAGAATGCTCTTGTCGATCACCATTTATTATAGACACCCTAAAATCTGGATCTGCTAATCCATATGTTTTGTTTAAGCTAGTAACCCAGCTTAGAAAACGAGGGTTTTGAGATTGCTTAAAATTTTCATGTGTATTACCGATCGGTAGTCCTGTCCAGTAGCTTTGCCATTGAGTATCTAGCCAACCTTCCCAACAGTTTGCAGTTGCCGAAATCTCTTCACCCCAACCTACTTTTGCCAGTACCAAATCACCTAATTCTTTCCAAGCTCTGGTTAATTCTTGTTTTGCAGTTTGCATTGCTTTAGCAACTTCAGCTTGCGGTAATACTATTACTAAAACATTTGGAAATCCAGCCGTTAATAATGAATTAGTCTGCGGTTCCTTAATCCACTGCCCAAAATCCGGATATTCTGCCAACAGCCAGGAATCAATTAGCGGCTGATGAAATAAACTCGGATAAAGCAAACTATCCGCCCCATACTTCTTTGCTAGTTTCCAGCTAATTTTGGCTGACAAATAATGTAGTATCCACGATCCTGCCCAGAAGTCCCGCAGCTTGCGGCTAGACTTAATCAAATCCTGAACTGGTGCGAAACTAAAACTAACTAAATAGGGGTGAGACTTGTATTTGTACCACAGATCTTTTTCAGCGATCGCATCAAATTCTGCGATCGTTGTTTGATAACCGATCGATGCTCCAGCCAGTGCCGCAGTCATACTAGTATGGCTCCACAGTGACGTATCAGGAATTCTGGTATCGGCTGGCATCAATAGTAATGAGGCATCGTTAAATGATTTGCAAGCCGCTGTTGGTAGACATCGCCACAACCACCAGAATACTTTTTTGGGATTAGTTTCTCGCTTGATTGCTTCAGGAAATAGTTGTTTTTCTCGATCAATTAATTCTTTGCCTTTATCTGCGATCGAATCAAGAATATTAAGCTGTAATCGCTGTTTTGCGCCTGATAGTAGATGGGATATTTCTAATCCCTCGACACCATAGTTAATCTGGGTTTTGATATTGGCAATGGCACCTCGATCGCTAGCAGCACTGATATAATCGGCATTCTTGAGATAGTTTAAAAGTTTTCCATCTTCAGGGATGTCTTGCCAATCTTGCATCACATCCAGTTCGCGCCATAAACTCTCCTTTGATTTATCGGTATGAAATGGCTTGAATACTGGATCATGAAGTAGCGCGAAGATCTTAGATTGCCAGTATAGATGCATGTTTTCCAGATTTTCCAGTCAAATATTTTCCCGTCGAATGGGAAGAGCACTTATTCTAAGCTCCTACACAATAAGATGTCTAGAGAGCATTTGCCGAGATCTGCGTGACGCAAGGGGTTCGGGTGTATAAATTCGAGCGTTGAGATAAATTAATCACAACTTCAGCGGTTCTTGCGAAGTCCAGCCATAGGCAATCCAGAATTAGCTTGGCGGAATTAACTAGTTAATGCTATAACGGACATACGATATAGCATCAATTCCACGTCGGCTGGTTTTAACAAATGTACAGTTTACTAGATCGGTGTCGCTACACCTCCAACCTGAATGACTCCCTACCTTGCGAGTCAAAGATCGATCTACCCCAACTCGTCGCCCAGATTTTTCGTCGCAGCCGACGACGATAATTTAATTCAGCATTGCTTCAAGTGTGGAATTCGTAGGTTGGGTAAACGAAGGAAAACCAACACAACATGTTCAAAGTTCAAGATTGTAGGTTGGGTAGACGAAGGAAACCCAACACAACATGCCAAGAGTTCAAGGTTTCAGAACGCAAAAATGTCTGTGGCGTTCGACATTTAATAATTTCTAGGAGTACTTTTGATGACTGTAGATACTGTAGTTGCACCAACGATTCATCCCGAATTGTTATCAACGTTTAGCCAAGATGAGTTTAATAGTCATGTGATGACTACTTATGGACGGTTCAATCTCGCCTTAATCAAGGGTGAAGGTTGCACCGTTTGGGATACGAATGGCAAAGCTTATCTGGACTTTGTAGCAGGGATTGCGACATGTACATTGGGACATGCTCATCCAGCCGTAATCGAAGCGGTAATGGCGCAAATTAATACCCTCACCCATGTGTCCAATCTTTACTACGTTCCCGTTCAAGGTGAACTCGCCAAGTGGTTGGTTGATCATTCTTGTGCCGATCGAGTATTCTTTTGCAATTCTGGTGCAGAAGCTAATGAAGGTGCGATCAAACTCGCGCGGAAGTATGCTCACACCGTGCTGAAGATTGCCGAACCAGTGATTTTGACTGCCCATGCCAGTTTCCACGGACGGACGCTAGCGACGGTTACAGCTACCGGACAGCCTAAGTACCAGCAAAATTTCACGCCGTTGATTCCTGGGTTCCACTATGTACCCTACAATGATTTTGGTGCGATCGAGTCAGCAATTGCCGAGTTAGATGGACGGGTAGCAGCGATCATGATCGAACCGCTTCAGGGCGAAGGTGGCGTGAATCCTGGGCAAGTTGAGTACTTCCAGCAGGTGCGGAAGCTGTGTGATGAAAAAGGGATTCTATTAATCCTCGATGAAGTTCAAGTAGGCATGGGACGTTCCGGCAAATATTGGGGCTATGAGCAACTAGGCATCGAGCCAGATATTTTCACTAGTGCCAAGGGTTTAGGCGGTGGAGTTCCCATCGGTGCGCTGTTATGCAAAGCATCTTGCAATGTATTTCAACCTGGCGATCATGCCAGTACTTATGGCGGCAATCCGTTTGTTTGTGCAGTAGCTCTGGCTGTTTGTCAAACATTGGAACGGGAAAATATTCTCGCCAATGTCCAAGCGCGGGGCGAACAATTACGGGCAGGTTTACAACAGTTAGCCGCTAAATATCCAGCAATTTCGGAAGTGCGGGGCTGGGGTTTAATTAATGGATTGGAGTTGCAAGCTGATAGTCCGATTAACGCCATTGATATAGTTAAAGCAGCAATGGAGGCAGGTTTACTACTAGTTCCTGCGGGTGCAAAGGTTGTCCGGTTTGTCCCGCCATTAGTTGTCTCAGCAGCAGAAGTCGATCGAGCTGTGAGTATTGTCGATCGGGTTTTAGCCGCGATTTAGGTTTGTCAGTCAGCGGTTAAAACCGCTGCTGGTGTTGCAAAGTCCGCCTGCGCGGACTAAATTGTTTCTCGATCCTGCGCCTTGCTCATTCAGCTCATTCTTTAATCACAATCGCTTCAATCTTGGCAATATTTGTCGCTGGATCGACTGCTGTAATCGCCCACCGCAGGGGTTCGCCCCATTTCTGGAGATTTAGCTCGATCGATCCAGCTAAGTCTGCTTGTGCGGTGGTAATGTCCATCTCGATCTCGATCGATTCAATAATCATTTAGTGAATGGCTTGCACTGAGCGTAGCCGTTGGTGTTGACGTTAGTCTGCCTTAGGCACAACATCTCCGCAAGGAGAAGTGTGAATGGTGGATGGTGAAAGAGTTACACTAGTTATTGTCCCTGCATATCCTAGTCCTAATGCTCAATTCTAAAATCTGTTTTCAATGGATTGCTCGATCGCTGATTGTGGTAATGATGTGGTTATCATTGGGACTAAATGATCTTAGCCTAGCTATCGAAAATTATAGTCGTATCGATCTCAAAGGGCGCAGTTTTGCAGGTCAAAACCTGACTGGTGGCGTATTTGTATCCGCAGAAATGCGCGGTGTAGATTTTAGCGGCGCAAATATGACTAATGCGATGTTGACGATGGGTGTATTACTCAAGAGCAATTTAGCTGGAGCCAATCTCACGGGAGCATTAGCCGATCGAGCCACCTTTGATGAAGCCGATCTCACCAATGCTATTTTAACAGAAGCAACTCTCACTCGATCGAGATTTTATGGTGCGAAGATTGCTGGAGCTGACTTTACTGATGCCCTGATTGATCGAGCGCAGGTGAAACTCCTCTGTGAGTATGCCGAGGGCATCAATCCAATTACAAAAGTACCCACCCGTGATAGTTTGGGTTGTGCCTAATATCTTCGAGCTATAATAATGCGAATTATCACCGATTTTGATGGGCCAATCATGGATCTATCCGATCGATATTATCATGTCTATCAACTTTGTCTAGCACAAGTTCGGGAGCCGAATCAGTCGATTAAAATTCTTACCAAAGCTGAGTTTTGGACGTACAAACGGGCAAAAGTTTCGGAACAACAGGTGGGGATTTCATCAGGATTAACGGCAACTCAATCCGAAATATTCAAGCAGATCCGCGATCGTACAGCCCATCAATTAGAATATTTATCACTCGATCGAGTTATTCCAGGTGCAATCCCCGCCCTCGAACAAATTCAAGCATCTGGAATCGAATTAATAGTGATGACATTGCGCCGTACTTGTGAATTGAATGTAGCTTTTGAACAATATGGACTCGATCGCTTTTTCTCGATCGATCGACGTTATTGTCTGGCTGATGATTATCAAAAGCAGGGCGATATTAAAGATAAAACTCAATTGATGGAGCAGGCATTATCAGAGCTGAAACCAGAGCCAGATACCTGGATGATTGGCGATACCGAAACCGATATTATCGCCGCTCAGACGCATGGAATTAGAGTGATTGGGGTATTGTC
>JANNBD010000504.1:0-5785 GCA_031385105.1 Chamaesiphon sp. OTE_78_metabat_374 | reverse complement strand
CCGTCTTGCCAAAATCTGGTAAGGCATTGATAAAGTCTGTATTTGGTAATACTACCAATAGTCCAGCTAGTCCAAACACCATTGAAATAATGTGTCCGATCGCTAAATTGTGCTCAATACTTATAAGTTTTTCCATTGATTACGATCTAATTTGAATATTATCGCCGATCCAGATTGAACGTAGTGTAGATGCCTAGATGTCTCATGCCACGGTTCAGTTCATATTTTACAAATATTTACTAAGTAACATTGTGTAATTAAAGATCTATCTAGAATTTATAGTTGATTTTGTCTTTGGACTCCAGTACTTTTCCCGTTGTGAACCAAGTATCCAGTAGTTCTTCGATCTCCGCATTGCTGGGATGATATTTAGTCAAAATTGATTTGACGTAGGTATAGAGCGTCGATCTTTTCTTCGGTCTACTTTTGACAGCAACAGCGGCCAATTTTGAAAAGGCAACTTCCGATAAAAATTCTTGAGAGAGGGTCAGATCTGGCTCACCGGATAATAGTTCTAGTCGCTCGATCCGCCGACAGGCAATTCCCAGCTTGGCGAGGTGCTGAATGAGCGGGTCAAAACCGCGATCGCGAGAGAGAATGATGTAGTTCGACGTAGGCGATCGCAGGCTAATTTGACCAAGATAAAAAACGATGTGAAAATCCAGGGCATTTGGCCCCGTTCCTTCGACCCCAATCCATTCTACCGACGCACCCAATTGATGCGCCTCACGGACTAGCTCAAACGGAATCTTGACTTGAGCGCAGCCGACAAAAATAAAGATTTTGAGATTTGGCTGCTGAAGGCTAGATAGCTTTACCTGGGTGACATTTTCATAGTCAATAAACAGAATTGTGGCTGGAGCGGGGATCTCGACTAAAGAGGAATTCATTCACCTAGTTTGCCCAAATTTTCTAGTAATAATTCTACCTGTTCCCGCTGTGCTGCCAAAAAAGTTTCGCACTGATTCAATCGATCGACCGCGATGGCAAACTGGCTGAATACTTCGGTCAACTCCAGATCGCCACCTTCGATCGCGGCCAATATTTCCTCCACTCCATCGACGGTTTCTTCATAGTTCCACGCTTTCTTTTTGACCATTATTAATTTCGATGACTGTTACTTTTGCCTGTCCCGTTCCAAGTTGAATTGCTAATTCTGTGCCAATTGCCAAATTCTGGCTATTCCGAACGATCTCTCCATTATTCTGACGCACTAGGGCATAGCCGCGCTGCAAAACTAGCTGCGGATCGAGAGCTTGACAGCGTTCTCGCAGGTGTAATTGCGATCTCTGGCTCAATTCTAATTTAGCGGTAATCGCCAGTCTGAGCCGCTGCTGGAGCTGTCTGAGCCGCTGTTGTTCGAGTGCCAACTGTCGATCGGGCTTGATTCGATCGCACTTGACTCTAAGTTGGTTTAATTGGTGCTGTCGATCGATTAATGCTCGTTGGATCGTAGCTTTAGCTCGATCGATCCGCTCCAGATGCTCGTCTACTAGTCTTTCCAAATCGGGAATCACGATTGCGGCGGCTGTTGTGGGTGTTGCTGCATAGACATCCGCAGCCAAATCCGCCAGGGATTCATCTCGCTCGTGCCCAATTCCCGTCACAATTGGAATCGAACAATCAGCAATTGCCCGCACCACAGTCTCGCTATTAAAGCAGCTCAGATCTTCAGTTGCACCACCACCCCTAGCTAAAATCAAGACTTCCGCACGCCCATCAATCACGACTCGATCGATTGCCCGTTCGATCGACTGTGGTGCTGATTCACCCTGGACAGTCGCGGGTGATAGTAGTATTCGTAATCCTGGATAACGCGATCGCCAGACCTTCTGAATATCGCCCCAAGCCGCTGCTGTGGCCGATGTGACGACGGCGATCGTCCGAGGATGGGCGGGTAATAATTGCTTGCGATCTCGATCGAATAATCCTTCTGCTGCTAGTCTTTGTTTGAGCCGTTGCAGCTTGAGAGCCTGCAATCCTTCGCCCAATGGCAAAACCTGTTGCACCTGAAACTGATATTTGCCATGCGGTGCATAGACAGAAATTTTCCCAAACGCCAGTATCTGCATTCCTGGTTGGGGTTGAACTTCTAGTTCGGGAATTTGGCTTTTCCATACCACTGCGGGGACAGAAGCTCTACCGACTATATCTCTAAGTGTGAAGTAGATGCCTGATGGGTGATTACTGGCACTAGATACTTCACCATTTACCCACACCTGCTGAAGTTGGGGCGTTTCAAGCAGAGACTGTTCGATATAGCTGGTGAGTTGATCGATCGAAATTGATTCTAGATCTGGTTCTGTGGGATCTAAATCAATTTGCTGCTGGGCATGTCGATCTCGAATGTTGGCTACAAGGTTCGTCAGCAATTCTCTTGCTTGTCGATTAGGTTGATCTGCTTGTCGATCGATTTTTTTCATATCATAAATCTAACAAAACCCCGCCATCAACTATCAACTAATTTAAACCTCGCCTTCGATCGCGATTTCCCCTTCAGGTTCTGTTGCTTCCTTCTGTTCGATCGTGATCGTGATTTTACTCGCCTTTTCCCAAGCTTTGACTGGGATTCGCATTAAGACTTTGCCACTCTCATCTGGGATAAAATGAGCACAGTCCACTTCCTCGTCACCAATAATCGCCCACACCCGATAAACTTGTCCTGGCGGTAGTGGTTCGACTTGCTGGAGAGCTAGTAGCGCGATCGATTTGTTGGGGACGATCACGAGACTCCCCACCCCACCTTTGCCCTGCATATTCTTGAGGGAGAAATAGCGATTATTTGGCTGTGGTAGCAGACTAACGACAGATTGATAGTCTTTAGATTTCTGCTGTTGAGCAATTTTGGCAGTTTTGAGATCTTGTTTGACTGTAGCTAGTTCATGACTGAGCTGATAGTTATTCCAGCCTAAACCAGCGATTAGTAGTAAGCCTAATCCAACTAGGATCGGTTTCCATGTCTGGGCAGATTTGACTGGCGATAGATTGGTAGATTGACGGATGATGCTATGTTCCGCCGCCGCATCTTTGAGAATTTTGGTTCGCAACGATGAGGGCGGATTGTCTGCTGGCAACGTCAAAGATAATAAATCTAGTGGCAACATTAAACTAGCAACTTCAGCTTGCTGTTCAGGGTGTGCGGCTAAATATGCCTCGACGATCTCGATTTCCGCAGGAGTAAGATCGCCCAAAACATAGCCAGCCAAAAGCTCTGGTGAAAATTCGGGCAGGGATTGGGGTTCGGTGTCTGACATTTGCTTAGTTCACTCTACTAAATCTTTTAAAAATTGACGCAGCTTGAGCAATCCCTGACGCGATCGAGTTTTGACTGTACCTAATGGTAGATCTAGCTCATGGGCAATTTCTGATTGACTTTTGCCTTGGTAGTAGCCCATTTCCAATACTTGTTTCTGGTGATCGGGCAATTCTTGCAGAGCCAAATTCATCCGCTCCCGTAGTTCTGTCAAGGTAACAGCTTCCAGACTGGGATTGCTAGCAGCTTTGGGTAAATAAGTGCCCACTCGCTGGCTCAAATTTTGCTGAGATCCCTGCTGTTTAATTCGATTGAGCGCACGAGATCGAGTGATTGTCAGCAAGAATACAACCAACGTACCTCGATCGACATCATACTTATCAACTCCCCGCCAAAAAGCCAGAAACACTTCTTGGGTGAGATCTTCAGCTTCGGTAGCATTGGTTAGCATTTTTAGAGCCAATCGATAAACTGCCGTACCATATCGATCGTAAATGATCGCCAAAGCATTGGTGTCACCCTGTCGCAGTGCCGTTAAAACTAAAAGATCGGATTCATCAGTGAGCATGGATTTAGAGGAACCAGAGGACACCCGAAACCACATAATACCCACCCATGAGGATTAATACTAGCCCTCCCCAGCGCATCACTGCATCTGAGTTGATCAAGATCTGGCGGGTGAATTTCATTAGTCCAGCAAATAAGCTAGTCGCAAAAATCACCGCTGTATAGCCCAAAGCGTAAGCCACCATCGTCAGCACACTCCACACTGGCGAACCAGTTGCCGCTGCTGCCGCCAATACCGCAAACAGCACCGGACTCGCACAGGGAGAACTAATCAGCGCAAACGTCAATCCCACCCCATAGGTACCCGCAAACGGTGGCAGCGAAACTTGAAATTGGGGTAGTGGTAGATGAAATAAACCACCAATACTCAATCCCATCAACATAATCAACAGCCCAACTGCGACAGTGATATATCCCCTAAAATCAACCATCACCGCCCCTGCCACGGACGAAAACAGCCCAAATACACTCAATATCGTTACGACACCTAATACAAACCCAGCGGCATTCCAGAATGCTGCCCGCCTGGATTTGACATTGAGTGTACCGATGTAGCTGAGATTAACTGGCAGCATCGCCAGAATACAGGGCGAAATACTCGCCAATAAGCCACCGCCAAAGGCAAAGGGAATCAACAGCCACGGATTGGTCAGGGGCTGACTATTTCCCCACTTTTCATATTGATTTTCAGACTGCGAAATAAAACTTTCGATCGGCTGAAACCATTCAGAATTACGAGTCAAGACAATCGCGATCGTCGTGAAAATTCCCAAGCTCACCAGCATTGACCACTTAGATAAATATCGACGTGTTTTAGTTAATTCGATCGGATCATCTTTATTCATCATGACGAATTGGCTAGTTGGTACTTTAGAATTGATAGTTGGATGCGATAATGTTATTAGATCGAATATCGCTCCAACAAAACCTATCCGCAGATTGACTGATTCAAAAAATAATTAAGGTTTCTTCATTGCGTCACCGTGACTCATCGCATCAGGCTTCTTCATTGCATCACCATTATGACCTTTGCCAATCGCGAGATTTAAAACACTACTGTACTCAGTTATTTCAGCATTGTTTTGAAACTGCTGCATAATTTTACCAGTGGCAGGATCGATGATTGCTACCGTAGAAGTTTTCGATTTATTAGCATTAAAGAAGCTAGTTAAACCTAACTCCTCCGCCATTTTCATTGAAGCTTTGGTTGTCTTGGCATCAGTCACGTCAAAAACAACAAAGCTAGCTTTTGTACCATATTGTTGCTTGAGTTGAGAGAGTGTAGGTGCAATGTTTTTGCAGCCAGGACACCAGCTAGCATAGATATCCACAACGACAGGTTTGCCCTGAAGTTTTTGAGCCAACGGGGAAGTTTTACCTTCGGCGATCGATGTCGTAGAAACAGGTAACTTTACAGATGGAGTGGAAAGAGTTTGGATTGCAGCCATCGATCCAACAGTTGTAGCGAATAGAGTTGCCGCGATCGCCAACACAGAAGTAGCAGGTAATAATTTCATCGGGTTGATCGAGTTGTTAAGTGGTTCTGTTAGTTATACAGAGTCAACTCTCGATCGGATTTATCAAATATTATCCAACTCTATCGGCAACCGATCTAACTAATGGGCTGTATGCGACTGTACATCCAGAGGAAGTTGCTACAGCTATTCGGGAGAATGAAGAAGATAGTGAGGCAATTGGATTTGTAGATTGCAAACCAAATCGGGGTCGTGAGTAGAACTCGAACTGGTTTTACAGTCCTAACTAGATTTGGATCGATCGAGCCAATTGTTCTGCATCAGAATCGGCCAATTTGCCAATTGTCTTCACAACTAAGCTTTGGTGAACGGTATACAAACCTCTCTAGACGGCTGTTTCGATGTTTAATCCTGCGACTGCCCACTCAGATAGGATAAATTCACCCTCAAGTAGCGATGACGTTTTGCTAGTTAGAGGGACAATTATCAG
>JANNBD010000476.1:0-5885 GCA_031385105.1 Chamaesiphon sp. OTE_78_metabat_374 | reverse complement strand
AAAATGGCTAGTCACCAATTTGCGGGAGTGATGGCGGCTACGATGTCCCATAATGAGGCGTGGCATTTTGGGCGGATGGGCAGATCGATCGAACGTGCTGATAAAACGACGCGGATTTTGGATGTAAAATACTTTATTGTGTTACCTGGAGGAGTCGGATCGCCGTTGGATGAATTGCAGTGGATTGCGCTATTACGATCGGTAAGTGCCTATGAAATGTATCGCAAAACCTGTCACCGGATTAGCCCCCCAGATATCGCTAAGTTCTTGATCTTCGATCGAGAATTTCCCAGATCGATCCAACATTGTTTACGCTCTACCGAGAAGTCTTTACATCTCATTAGTGGTAATAGTCATTCTAATACTTGGTGCAATCCTGCCGAACTAAAGCTAGGTAAATTGCGATCAGAATTAGATTTTTTATCGATCGAGGAGGTAATTGATCGTGGTTTACACGAATTTTTAGATGAAACTCAACGGCGAATTAATATTGTGTCAAGAGAGATTGGTAATACTTTTATGACGATCGATCTTGAGGTGGCAGCATGAATGTTTTTCAGATCCAACACTCGATCGAATATACCTACAGTCAACCAGTAATTTTCGCGCCTCATCAGCTCAGATTGCGTCCGCGATCGAATGTACATCAATCGGTGTTATCATTCGAGCTGGCGATCTTACCTACGCCTCAACAAGTTGCTGAATCTATCGATCTAGATGGCAATAATTCGACGCTGGTTTGGTTCGATAATAATTTGACTACCAATCTCCAAATCACTACCAAAACAACCATATCTACCAATCTTACTAATCCCTTTAACTACCTACTCGAACATTGGGCTGCTAGTTTGCCGATCGATTATCCGGTATCATTGTCTCAACAGTTGCAACCATATTTAACTGGATACTTGGGACATTCGATCGATCCAATTGCCGCAGAATTAGCCGCCGAAATCTGGCAAACCATTGATGGAAAAACTATTCCCTTTCTCAGTGAACTAAACCAACGAATCTACCATAACTGTCAATATTCAATCCGCGATACCGGAGCATCACTTCCCCCAGGAATAGTTTGGAAACATCGCTCTGGCTCCTGTCGAGATTTCGTCGTCTTATTTCTCGAAGTCTGTCGCGCTGTCGGATTAGCTGGACGATTTGTCAGCGGTTATGAAGCTGGAGCCGAAACCGATAATCGACATCTCCATGCTTGGGCGGAAATATATCTGCCTGGAGCGGGCTGGCGGGGCTACGATCCCACTCATGGCTTGCTTGTCGCTGACGATCACATCGCGCTCTATTCAAGTCCCTTCCCTGCCCAAACAACCCCCGTTGAGGGCAAACTCCACACCCTGGGAGCGATCGCCAATGAACTGAATTATCGGCTAGTGATTGAGAAAGCCTGAAAAATCGACTTGCTCTAACTTTAGCTCGTTACTTTGCTCCCAATCTATGGGTGGAATCCGAGCGAATGCGGTTTTTAAAAAGGATTCCCACTCCATCCGCACTTGCAATAGATAAGGATCGCCCCTTTGGAGACTACGCTGGTGGCGAATTTCTAGGCTATTAGTACGATACATGATTAGATCGATCGGTGGGCCAACGGAAACATTTGATTTCATAGTCGAATCGAAGGATAGTAGCGCGCATTTCACCGCATCTTCGATACTGGTATCAAACGTCAACATCCGATCCAAAATTGGCTTACCATATTTGATTTCCCCGATTTGCAAGAATGGTGTTTCGGGCATCGCTTTGATAAAATTGCCCTGACTATAAAGCATATATAGCTCCGTCGCTTGCCCACGCACCTGCCCACCGAGTAAGATATTGCAACTAGAATCGATTCGATCTTTTTCTAGCCATTCTCGCTCTCGTGCTTGGACATGGCGCAATTTTTGCCCCAGATAACAGGCGATATCATACATGCTGTGACAAGAATGCAAATTCTCCGCTTCTAGAGATCGCAAATCCTGCTCGATACTCAACATTACCGACTGGGTAATCGAGAGATTTCCCGATGTGCATAGTAAGATTGTTCGATCTCCAGGTACGGAAAAATCAAACATTTTCCGATAGGTGGAAATGTAATCAACTCCAGCATTTGTACGGGAATCAGCAGCCATCACCAATCCATGAGCAGAAATAATTCCCAAGCAGTAAGTCATGATTTAATGATTAGGCGCACATGAATTCGATCAATTATAGACTAGGTTAGTCAGCGACTAAAGTCACCGCTAGTGATGCGAAGTCCGCCTACGCGGAATTATAATTTTAGTCCGCGTTGGCGGACTTTGCATCATGAGCAACGGTTTTAACCGCTGAAGTTACTGAGAACTTATTCGATCGAATTCAAGCCTAACTAGTTTTTGATTTAGCGGTAGTCTTTTTAGCTACGGTAGTTTTTGCTTTTACTTCAGTAGCCTTGGCTTTGGTTGAGGTAGTTTTTGCTTTTACTTCAGTAGCTTTAGCTTTGGTTGAGGTGGTTTTCTTGGTAGCTGTAGCTTTTTTGGCAGTAGTCTTTTTGGCAGTAGTCTTTTTGACGGTGCCACCTTTAGCTACTAATAAACTCAGCGCAGTTTCTAGGGTAATGTCCTCGACTGTTTCGCCTTCAGGAATGCCCGCATTAATTTTGCCATGCTTGATATATTTACCATAGGGGCCAGCAAAAATAGCTACAGGCTCATTATCGTCGGGATGGTTGCCGATCGTGCGAAGTGGTTCTTTCTTGCCGCCACGGGTGGCTTTAGGTTCGGCGAGGATGGCTACAGCTCGCTCTAGGCTGACGGTGAGCACATCATCGGGGGCTTTGAGAGATCGATACTCTTTGCCTTCTTTACCTCGATCGTACAAGATATAGGGGCCAAATCTACCCAAGTTGGTTTGGAGTTTGCCACCAGTTTCGGGGTGAACACCGAGGCTGCGGGGAAGTTTGAGCAGTTCGACGGCGATTTCCAGGGTGACATCTTCGAGTTTCATCCCTTTGGGCAAGGATGATTGTTTGGGCTTTTTCTTGCTGTCTTCTACTTTGTCGCCGAGCTGAACATATGGCCCAAACGGGCCGAGTTTGGGGTAGATCGGTTCGCCAGTTTCGGGGTGATTGCCGAGGGTATCTGGGGTGCTGCTCTTTTGTTTGAGCAACATCTCGATCGTTTCGGGTGCGAGATCGGCGGGGGTGAGATCTTTAGGAATTGAGGCGTTACCCGCTTCAGTTTCGATGAACGCGCCAAATTTACCAATCCGAACTTTGACATCGAGATTATCAAGGTCGATGGTGCGGGCGAGGGTAGCATCAATATCGGTGAAGCCGAGCTTAACCTGATTTTCTAGTCCGGTTTCGCCCAGATAGAATTTCTCTAGGTATGGCAACCATTGAGTCGTCCCGGTCGAGATATCGTCGAGGGTTTGCTCCATCCGGGCTGTAAAACTCGGATCGACGAGATCCTGGAAGTGTTTCTCTAGTAAGGCTGTAACTGCAAATGCTGTAAAACTGGGCACCAGGGCGTTGCTTTGGAGTTGCGCGTAGCCCCGATCGATAATTGTCCCAATGATACTCGCATAGGTACTGGGACGACCAATCCCTTCACTTTCGAGCATCTTGACTAGGGATGCTTCGGTATAGCGGGCGGGGGGCTGAGTTTCATGATCGATCGCGTTGAGCTTTTTGCAATCGGGTGTATCGCCCTTGACTAAGGCAGGGAGAATAATTTCTTGGTCTTCGATCGCCGCATTAGGATCGTCTGAGCCTTCGACATATGCTCTCAGATAGCCAGGAAAGTCGATTCGCTTACCCGAAGACCTAAAGCCAGCATTCTCGACCTGTAAATCGACGCTGAGTTGGGTTTGACGGGCATCAGCCATCTGACTGGCGACTGTGCGTTTCCATACCAAATCGTAAAGCTGTAGTTCTTTGGCGGCTAATCCTGTTTCTCTCGGCGTGCGGAAGCTGCTGCCAGCAGGACGAATTGCTTCGTGGGCTTCTTGGGCACCTTTGGCTTTGGTAGTATATTGGCGAGGTTTGGAGCTGAGATATTCTTGACCATACTTTTCTAGTACGCAAGATCTAGCTGCTTCGATCGCTTGATCTGATAAATGGACAGAATCCGTCCGCATATAGGTAATGTAGCCTTGCTCGTACAGGCTTTGGGCAACCCGCATGGTTTCGCGCGCAGATAGTCGCAATTTGCGGTTGGCTTCCTGCTGGAGGGTGGAAGTGGTGAATGGTGGTGAGGGTTTGCGGGTGACGGGTTTTTCTTCTAAGGCTGTCACTGTCCAGGTTTTGCCCTGGAGATTCTTGACTAGAGCGGCGGCTTCTACTCCATTGAGGACTTTAACTTTTTTACCTGCTAACAGATTTCCGGTATTTGGATCGAAATCTGCACCTGTGGCAACTTTCGCCCCATCGACTGTCACTAATCTAGAGTCAAATTCGGCTTTTTTGTGCGCCAGGACTGCTTTGAGATCCCAGTACTGAGCTGATTTGAAGGCGCGGCGTTGGCGTTCCTTCATCACTAGCAATCTCACTGCAACTGACTGGACGCGCCCAGCCGACAAGCCGCCAGCAATTTTGCGCCAGAGTAAGGGTGAGAGTGTATATCCTACCAATCGATCGAGAATTCGGCGCGTTTCTTGAGCATGAACAATTTGTTCGTCGATTTCGCGGCAATTTTTGAGTGCTTTCTGAATTGCTTCCTTGGTAATCTCATGAAATACCATCCGCTTGGTTGGTACCTTGGGATTTAGGAGTTGCAACAAATGCCAACTAATACTTTCACCCTCGCGATCTTCGTCCGTCGCCAGAATCAGTTCACTGCAACCTTTGAGGGCTGTTTTCAATTCCTGAACGATCTTTTTCTTATCCTTGGGGATAATATACAGCGGCGCGAACCCAGCTTCGACGTTGATTCCCAAGTTTGCCCACTTCTGCGCCTTAAATTCAGCCGGAATTTCTTCGGCTGAAGGTGGCAAATCGCGGACGTGTCCCATCGAAGCTTTTACGATGTAACTAGATGGTAAAAACTTGCTGATGGTGCGAGCTTTGGTGGGAGATTCGACGATGACGAGAGTTGACATAGGTGCGTTTTGAGTTCGTCAAGATTATGGGAAAATCTGGATCGGATGAGTTCTGACTTTACAGTATTTGTGCCTCAACCGAGTTTGAGTACGTTGGTTGTTTTGTCAAGTCGCCCTAGCTTGATAGATCTGTAGGTTCAGCAGCTCCGCCAATAGTATCGTAACTGTTTACCAGGGTTACATTCAAATTTAGGGGCAGGATTGAGGCGTTGATCAGACTCCACATGATCAAGCTCTAATACTTACATTTTGCCCTAATCTGTATACATTATTACTGTCACTATTTTTATTTACTCGTTCAGACTACCAGATATCCGAGAAGCTGGGCAATGCTCGTCAGTTAGAGTCTGGGCAGTTTTTGTCGATCGAATAGCTCCACTCACCTACTTAAACTATTCCACAAATTGGAAATATTTTAGACCTTCAAGAATACCTGCGGCGTAATCAGCAACGGCTAAATAATGATAATTAACTGGATGAAGCTCGTGCCATAACCGTAACTCAGATTGAGCATTTCCGACAATGATGCCGCGTTCACTTCCATATTTGAACAGAGAAATATCATTCCCAGAATCTCCACACACCACCGTTTGAGCCGGAGCGATCTGCCACCTGTCGCGTAAAAATTGGACAGCGGTGCCTTTATCCCCACCCCGTGGCAGAATATCCAAATCTCTCCCCCCACTATAGATAACCTCGACATCCAGTCCCTGCTGGGCAAATAATTCTTGCAACTGGATCACCACGGCAGCAGCTACACTTGGTGAGAGATAATAACTCACCTTGAATGGGCGTTGTTCAGATTGAGGCTGAGA
>JANNBD010000455.1:0-7639 GCA_031385105.1 Chamaesiphon sp. OTE_78_metabat_374 | reverse complement strand
GTGATACGCTCCGGTATTCTGTTCAAGGAATTGGTCTGTATCCAATTTTTATCGCGGCAATCCGTTTCCCTAATTGGGGTCTATTTAAAGCTTTAAACTGGGGTTGGGTCAGATTTGCAGGCTTACTATCATACTCACTCTACCTGGTTCATTTCATGGTGATTAAGGTTGTAGCCCTAGTTTTACCTGGACTAGGATTATTCGGAGCGGGAGTCCTCTCACTGCTAATCTCTGTCGCTCTATCATTCGCAATCTACCGATTTGCCGAAATTCCAGCCGCGAAATTCAAGCAAAGATTTGCCTCACATTGAGTTTATTAGTTATCAACTATCAACTATCAACTAATCTAATTATCGCTTGGGAGCGCGATCGAACGCACGGGCAATCGCGTTCCAGGCTAATTTAGGCTTCAAGTTAGTATCTAGTGGTAATGGTCTTAAAGCCGCCCCATCAGCACGCGGATTTTTAGTAGACAGCCAGGAAATGCGATCGGTAATTCCCCAAATCACCACTGTAGTTACGGCTTTTTCACTCAGTGCAGCGGAGAGAAAGTCCTCATAAATTCCGGCAACGATCCGATCTCGAACTGCTGGATTTGCAGGTAATTTTTGGTCGTTGACATCTAGCTCGGTAATCATAATTTTGAGATTCAGCGCGGCAACCTGCTTCAGAAAAGCTCGAAATTTCTTGGCATTGAAACGTGTTTCATGACCTTCTAGGTGAGCTTGAATTCCCAGTGCTTGAATGGGTACACCTCTGGATTTCAAATGCTTGAGCAGTTTTAGTACCGCAGTTCTTTTCGCTTCATCTTCGGGTGTATCGTATTCCAATCCATAGTCGTTGTAAACCAATAAAGCTTTGGGATCGGCTTTGGCAGCGGCACGGAATGCAATTTCAATATAATCTTGCCCTAGTAGATCCAACCACGGCGTTTTGCGTAAACCGAGGGGTCGTCCCTCATAGACGGCAACTGCTTCATTGACGACATCCCAAGAATGGATTTTGCCAGCGTAACGACCAGCAACTTGCTGAATATGTTGAGTCAAAACCTGTTGGGCATTTTGCTTATTGACTTTTGCGGCAAACCAAGGCGGTAGCGACTCATGCCAGACCAGAGTATGTCCCCGCAACATCATCCGATTGCTACTGGCAAATTTAGCCATCCAATCCGCACGAGTAAAATCAAAACTAGTCAGATCTGGACGCAGAGATTTGTCGCCAACATGCCACTTGAGTTCCAACCCTGGGGCTAGCAGCATCCCCTCTTTACCAATTAGAGTTGCTAGTTTTTTGTCTGAGTTGATATCGTCATAAGTACTCTCGATCCCATAGATGATTCCCTTGGCCGCCGCGCGCTGTTTGAGCGAACGTTTTCCAACAATCCTAAAATCTCTTTTTGCCGAGCCAACCGCTGAAATACCAGCATTTTGCTGCGGTTTAGCCATTACCAACATATTTAGACTAACCACCGTGGCCAAACCTAGACCAAGCAACGATATTCCAGCAATTAACTTCTTGTTCAACATACTCATATCTTGTCCCAGTATAAAAATATCAGATGGGTTTGTTGGGTTTCATTCTTCAACCCAAACTACAGATCTCAACTCTCAATTCTCAATTAATTTAACAATCCTAGACGTTGTTTTAAGACCAACAAAATGAACAGCGGATTGCCGATGATGTAGCGTTTCCACAACCGACCAGGCTCGACAATTAGCCGAAATAACCACTCTAGTCCAGTTTTTTGCATCCAAATGGGTGCCCTGCTGACCATGTTGGCAACTAGCTCGAAGCTGACACCAATCCCCACGGAAATCGGCACTGACAGCTCTTGATAATTGGCAGCAATCCACTTCTCTTGTTTCGGCGCACCCAATCCGACAAATAGTAAATCGGGCTGGGCAGCGGTGATTTTAGCGTTGATTAAGGCGAGTTCTGTAGACTGGGACTCAAATCCATAGGGAGGGCAGTGGGTGCCCACAATTTTTAGATCTGGATGCCTATTCTCCAGAATTTTCCTAGCTGCATCAGCAGCCCCCGCTCTGCCTCCGAGTAAGAATACTTTCAATCCCTTGTCAGCCGCAGCAGCACAAAGCTGTTCAAATAAATCGGTGCCATTAACCCGTCCATTGAGTGGCGTATTCAGAAACTGTGCAGACCAAATTAGCGACACCCCATCGGGTACAACTAAGAAGGCTTGGCGGTAAATTTTCTGAAACAGCGGATCTTTTTGTAAGCTGAGAATATGCATTGCGTTTGGTGTCACGACATATTCTGGCGACCCGCCTGCGAGTGCATGATCGATGATCTGCGCCAGCACTTGATCGAAATTATATTTATCAATTTCAACACCGCAAATATTAATTCTCATAGATAAAAGCTTTCAGATCGAATTTGATTTTAGGTAAAATACGTCAGGGTGATATCTTAGCTGTCTAAAATAGACTCTAGATCTGCAACAACTGTTGCAATCGTCTGATCTCCAAATAAAGATTCCAGCAATTGACGATCGATCCCCAGATGATGTTTCGTGGACAAAGCTTCGATCGCCAGCAGCCCAAACGATCTAGCATCATCGGCAATTTTGAAATAGGGTTTGACAGCATCTGGTAAACCAGATATTCCTTCCGGTGTCGAGACAATTGGCTTGCGGTAGCCGAGCATTTCGATCGATTTAATTTTGACCCCACTCCCTGCCAAAATCGGATTGATTAATACTCGTCCCGATTGGTAAATTGCGGTAGCAGAAACTGGATTAGCACTCAGGACTACACCCTGGCTGTTTGCACAGACCTGACAAACATCATCGACAGGATTTAGTCCCGCAATTAAGACTTTAACTTCAGGTATTTGTTCGCGAATCATCGGCAATACTTTGGTAACAAACCAAATAATTCCAGCTACATTATTTTCTAAAGATAAATTACCAAGAAAGACTAAATCGTAAGTTTGCTGGACGACAGCAGAATCACTAAATAATTTTTCAGTACGATCTTTAGTTGCTTCAATTAGGGGCGAAAGTAACCGACCATTGTGAAAACCTTCACTTTGCCAGAACTTCAAATCATCTGTAGAGATGTCATAAAAAATCGCACTTTTGGTCAAAAGATCCCGTTCATATTGCTCCAAATGGATAACTGACAAATAACGTTTTAACCTCTGCTTAAAACCCACGGCTGATTTTAAAATCCGCTGGTAATATAAATGCTCAATATTGTGAGAGCGGGTGACGATCGGCACATTCAAGCATTTGTGTAGTGTATCAGCAATTACACCACCATGAATGCCGTCCAAAAAAATCAGATCGGGCGCAAAATCTACAACCTCAGCTTTCAAGCTATCTAAATTCTGACCTTTGACCATTCGGGCTGTCACTTCGAGCGGATATCGTCTGAGATCCCCAACTCGACTGATTCTCGCCCGCCATGTGCGTTCGATCTGAATCAAATTTACTGTTTGGGCATATTTTTGGATTTCAGCTATTTCTACCGCCGTTGGCTGGGTACCAAACCACCAAGCGATAATCTGGAGTTCAACACCTTGGGCGGCAAAAGCTTTAATTCTGCGCCACATATCAATCCGTCCGCCATGAATCGGCGGGTAGGGAATTTCGTGACAGACTAGCGTAATCTTCATGTATACAGGTTGGTTAGATTGTGAATTATCTATGAATCATCACTTGTATAGCTCAATTGCCGTTTTTGATTGGCAGAGACAGTTTTAAACGCCAAGGCTTGCAGCTTACGGTAAAGAATTTGAGGTAAGAGTGTGAGCAAACAGGCGGCAGATAGAGTCAGGATCGTGCGGAGTGGCTCCTCTAGTAAAATCCGCCAGTACGATCTCAGCGCACGATAGCTCAGTTTTAGGGCCACTAGTCCGGCACCTTGATTGATGGCGCGGCGCGCGATCGCGGTAAACTGATAGGCTCTGGCCGCATTTTCCTGCTTTGCCATCAGTGCTGGTGCGTAGCTACGCGCTTTTTCCAGCAATTTTTCCCAAGATGCGGTTTTTTTCTCGAACTGGTGGGAAAAGCTGCCGGAGTGCAAGCGATACTGAATCAGCACCTCTGGAATGCCTTCAAACTTGAGGTCGGATTTGAGCGACATCCTCAGCCAACATTCCGTGTCTTCCGAGGGGTTTAACTGGCGATCTTCATCAAAATAGCACTGGGTAACGACACCATTAATTTCCACTGGAAATCTAATTGCGGCAAGCACCGCGCTTTTGGCAATCAAGTTTGAGCCACTGCCGATCGGATCCCGCAGCAGAAAGTTCACTGGTGTAATATCATGAGTCTGAGGAAGTTGATAGAGACCGAGCGGTTTATCAGCAGCATCGATTAGGGTGGAATAACTGTAGCTAATCCCGACAGATGGCGAGTTTTCTAAATGATGAACAAGTTGTTCAATTTTGGTTGGCAACCACAGATCGTCAGCATCCAAAAAAGCAATGTATTCACCTTGTGCTAACCGAATTCCGTGGTTTCTCGCTGCGGCTACACCGCGATTTTCTTGGCGGATAATTTTGATTCTGGAGTCGGTAAATTGCCGACAAATTTCAATACTACGATCGGGTGAACCGTCATCAATGATTAGTAATTCAAAATTTTGATATGTCTGATTGAGGACAGATTGGATTGTCGCAACAACATATTTTTCGGCGTTATAAACTGGGACAATTACAGAAACTAATTTCATAAGTAGTATTTAATGTTGAGTTCGTTGGGTTTCATTCTTCAACCCAACCTACAGATCTAATAACTAATAATTCTCAATTCTCAATTCTCAACTCTCAATTCTCAACTATCTAATCCCCATGAGTATTTTGATATTCGTTATAGCTTTTGCCCATCAAGCCAGAGAGCATTCCAGCACCGCGAGAAATTTGTAACAAAGCCTGGATGACTTGAGCTTTACCCAGGAAGATCGACGGCAATAGTGAAATAATCCCGATCGCAATTCGACCACTTCCGGTTGAAATTCGCCGCACCAAAACCTTACCTAACGGTTCTAGTTCTTTTTCACACAGCCCATAAGTACTATACGATCGATAGCCCCGCTGCAAAATCCAAGTCACGTTGGTACGACTTTTGGGAATCCATTCATATACCACCGCTAAATCTGCCCAAATCAACTTATAGCCAGCTCGATCGAGACGCATGAACAAATGAGTATCTTCTCCCCCAGTAATCGCAAATCGATCGTCAAAAATTTTGTCCATAGCTCTCAATATTTGTGCTCGAATCAGGACATTATTAGTACCTGTATGTTTAAGCAGATGACCTGTTTTAAAGCGTGGGGCTTCAAAAAATTTACCCTTAATTACCCACTCTGGTGTATCTGCCACCGGAAAAAATGGCAGTGATGGCCCCGCCACGACATCGGCACTGTAGGCTCTTTGGGCAATCAATAGCTCGTCCAGCCAAGCTGGTTCGGGAACTTCATCATCATCAATAAATAAGATAAAATCGGCGGCATGACTAGCTTCAGCAACAGCTTTGTTCCGCACAAAAGAAATGCCTCGCTGTGGTTCACTAAAGTATTTCAATGACCACTTAAATTTTAATTTAAGCTGTTCGCAAAATGGTTTAGCCGAGCAAGTTGGATCGTTGTCTACCACAATTACTTCAATTTGTGGGCATTCCAGCTCGGCAAAAATCAACTGCTCAAGCCCTTCCATTAATCGTTTTAATCCTCCTGGTCGCTGATAAGTTGCGACACAAATAGAAACAAGCATATAGTCCCCGCTTCAATTAAAAGTATTTAATTTGAAAGTTTAGAGTTTTGTTGATGATATTGAAAAGCCACCATTGACCATAACATCAGCATCAATAGTCCGTCTGAAGCCAAACTAGTCCAAGCCGCTCCCTGCCAAGAGTACAAGGGAATCAGCCAGAGGTTGATCCCAATATTAAAGATCGAAATAATCACTTCTAAAGCACTTCGCACGCCCTGGAAGCCAGTACCGCTGAGAATATCTCCGCCAAAATGTTGCAGACCCCGAAACAGGGGAATCGGTGCTAACCACCTCAATGCGTCAACCACATTCGCATAATCAGACCCCAAAATATACGGCACCACTGGAGCGAATAGCAGCAGTCCCATGCCAGCCACAAGACTATAGGCAGAGGTTGTCACCACCAGGGGTTTGGCAAAAGCTACTGTCGCCGCAACTACATCTTTCCCCTTGCGGAAAAAGTCGGCATAAGCTGCCCCCGCGATCGAAATAACCGGAATAAAGGCGACATCAATTAACCGATAAGCGGCAGCATAGATACCTGTAGCCTCTAGGGTTGACAGCCGCGCCAACATTGTTTTATCAATATCGTTGTAAATGGTATAGGCGGAATTACTAATTGAAAAGTAAAATCCTTCCTTGAGTTCCGGTAGAATTCTCGCTAGAGCTAGTTTTGGTGCTCCCAGTGACCGATGAACCAGGATCGCAGCCAATAATGCCGCAGCTACACTACTGAAAAAGTATAGCCATGTCCACTCCAGCAGCGTCGGTTTAGCGAAGAAATACATCAGTGAAAATGCCGCCACCACTTTTGTGAACATGACGAAAATATTAATCTGAGCAGAGATATTTAATCGATCGACAGCTTGAAATGCTCTAATCGCAATGTTTGTCACACTCCCAAAAATTAGATCGCTCACCGCCACTAACAAAATTAGCAGTGGCGAGATCGAAGGCAAAATAATTGGTCTAACTAGTGCTAGTCCACCCATCAAAACGACCCCTGACACCAGCACCATCCACAGCGCATTGCCCCAATATTCTCTGAACAGATGGCGATCTTTGGCGACATTTTTGAGTAATAAAGTCTCGATCCCGACACCGACAAATGGCGAGACGATCGCTACCAGGGCTGTAGTCCCCACAAATGCGCCATAGTTGGCGACACCCAGTGTCCGCGCAATAATTACGAAATAGGCAGCTTGCAGCACCAGCCTCATGCCTTTGCCGACCAATAGCCACAGCGTATCTCGAACAATCCGGTGCTCAAGTAAGCGATCGATCTTCGGGCGTAAATACTTTAGAAGTTTCATATTAATCTGGTTTCCGATCTGATCCTAATTGGCTATGTCAAAATCTTTGGCTGCCTAAAACTGACTCTAGCCAGTGAAAATGCGACCGAGACATACAGCACCCAAAATAAATCGTTGAAGTTCAAGAAAAAACTTTCACTGACATTCGCCAGGGTCAGATAAGTTGGGCAGAGAATTGGCCAAAAGCTACTCCAAGACTGATCCAGCCGGAACCACCTGAAGCCGCGCACAATGACGATTACCATCCCAATTCCAAATGCTAACACGCCCACTAGCCCCAGATCTAACCACAGATCCAGCAGCCCATTATGGGCATTTGGGGGTGTCCACCTAGCGGCATACCAGACAGCGGCTCCAGGACTGTTCCAATCCTGCCAGAACGCACTGTAGCCGTATCCTAGCCACGGTTCCTTGGCAATCATATCAATAATATATGGCCACATATCTGTTCGACCAGTTAGTGTCGCATCCTTGCCAATCGTGCCCAAGATACTATTGGCGTTGGCATTAAACCACAAAGATAGACCACCACCAAGGGTGATCGTCGTGATTACAGTCGGGATCATCAGCATCGATCATCAACTGTTTCA
>JANNBD010000419.1:0-4136 GCA_031385105.1 Chamaesiphon sp. OTE_78_metabat_374 | reverse complement strand
ACCATTGGCGTTGTTTGAAGGAATAAAAGCACCATAATTGATTTTTTTACCAAACATTTGAGAACCAGCGACTGGCTCACGGATTCCATCGATGTCTACAGGAGTTGCAGCGATGAAAGCGATGATGAAACAGATTGTTGCAGATAGTAATGTAGGAACCATCAGTACACCGAACCAACCAACATAAATGCGGTTCTCGGTGGAAGTGATCCAGCTACAAAAACGATCCCATACATTTGCGCTTTCGCGACGTTGTAAGGTAGTAGTCATTTGTTTATGATTGCGATGAATTTTCAAGGTGCGGTGTTGATTGCTCAACCCCTATGCATCTAATATTAGAGGGTTTATTTCTATTTGTAAAGGGGCTTAACAATCTCTTAACATTTGGGTTCGATCCAAACTAGTTAGGTTTTGATGGATTCGGGCTGGGGATCGAAGACTTAACCTATATGGGTCATTGGTTGTGCTTGTTCGACTCGACCATATATGAGAAAGTTTACACAAAGATGATTTAGCCCGGAGGCCAGGTCATCGCCCGTTGACCTAGCAAGTGCAGATGGAGGTGAAACACTGTCTGACCGCCATCTTCACCTGAATTGATTACGACTCGATAGCCGTTGACCAATCCTTCTTGAGTGGCTACTCTCTTAACTATTAATAAAAGATGTCCCAGCAAGTTCTCATCTTCAGTGGTCGCTGTAGCGATCGATTCGATCGGTTTTTTCGGAATCACCAGGATGTGAACTGGTGCCTGGGGCTGGACATCCCGAAATGCTAAGGCAAGATCGTCCTCATATACAATGTCGGCGGGGATCTCTTTACGGATGATCTTACTGAAAATAGTCTCACTCATAAAGTCTCAATATTATAGATGTGATGTTCTTCGCCTTAGTCTGTGGACTCAGCACTCTTGGCTATGGGTTGAAGCAGGCTAACTAGATGACCATCAGGTGTGCGAATTGCCGCAACCTTGCCAAAAGATGGCTCGCGCACTCGACCTTCGAGGCTTGCGCCTAGCTGCTCTAGGGTCGCAATCGCACTTTGGATATCTTCAACATGAAAGCTCAAGATTGGCGAGGAGCCACTCTCAGCATCCGATCCGGCCGCATGTAAAGCGATCGTTGTACCATTGGCATCCAACTCAGCCCAGCCTGGACTAGACATCTTGACTGGCAGTCCTAACCCTTCACTGTAGAACTTCAGCGATTTAGGGATATCTTTGACCATCAGCATGATGTGCTTAAATTCAGCAGCCATATATTTTTGGGGTATTTTGAGTGAACTTATTTCTAGTATAAATGCCTGGAGATTTACAGTGGCGGATTTGAAGTCGATTTCACAAGTGAACGCTGTGCCAAAGGCAGGCTTACACCAACGCGAACAAATTCTGGACAAATCGCCTCCTGAATTGTCAAGATTCATGTCGGTAAACTGCCGAAAAGCACAAAATTCTATTTTCGATCGCGAACAAATGTTAAGTTTTTGGTTGCAAATTGTTTCAGATAACCCGCGAAAGCCCTATCAGTAGTGCATTTTCTGCTAAAACTAGTAGAAGTGAGAACTGAGTGGGCACATCAATGGCGTGACGCTACAAATCACTTCCATGTTTGCCCAATCTGTCAAATATCATCCCTTTCAAGCCATTTTCTCCAAATTCATCCCACATTATTCACCAGGAGCAACGCCGCATGTTCACTAACGTCAAGTCCACCATTCGACACATAACGCCTGCTGATATTCGGGGCAGACAGTTATTAAAGGTGGTCTATGTCGTACTAGAGCCACAGTATCAGAGCGCGATCTCTGCTGCTGTGAATGCAATTAACGACCATAACCCTAAAGTAGCGATCGAAATTAGTGGCTACCTCTTGGAGGAACTCCGCGACGCTGATAATTACGCTGCGCTACAAGAGGATGTCTCTCGCGCCAATATCTTCATCGCTTCACTAATTTTTATTGAAGATCTGGCAGAGAAACTAGTTGCAGCAGTCGAACCCTATCGGGACAGTCTGGATGTGGCGGTGATCTTTCCCTCCATGCCTGCCGTGATGCGGTTGAATAAAATGGGCAGTTTTTCCCTCGCTACTTTGGGTCAATCCAAAAGTGCGATCGGCGAATTCATGAAGAAGCGCAAAGCAAAGGCTGGCGCGGGTAGCTTCCAAGATGGAATGCTCAAGTTATTAAATACGCTCCCAAATATTCTCAAGTATCTACCGATCGAAAAAGCTCAAGATGCCCGAAACTTCATGCTAAGTTTCCAGTACTGGCTCGGTGGTACCCCTGAGAACCTAGAAAATTTCCTGTTAATGTTGGCGGATCGGTATGTCTTGAAGGAAGATGATACGCTCAATTCTACTGCCTCAGTCGGCGAAATCCAGTATCAAGACCCCGTTACTTTTCCTGATATTGGGATCTGGCATCCACTTGCGCCCCAAATGTTTGAAGATATTAAGGAGTATCTCAACTGGCACAGCAGTCGTCGGGATCTAGTTGGGAAAGATCCAGATGCAACCTGTATCGGTTTAGTCCTCCAACGCACCCATATCATCACTGGCGATGCTGCTCATTATGTAGCTGTAATTCAGGAGCTAGAAGCAATGGGCGCGAAAGTCGTCCCCGTCTTTTCAGGTGGACTAGATTTCTCCAAGCCCCTCGAAGCCTTCTTCTTCGACCCCCTCGACAAAGACAATGCGATCGTGGATGCAGTCGTTTCCCTGACTGGATTTGCTCTAGTTGGTGGCCCAGCGCGCCAAGATCACCCCAAAGCAATCGATCTGCTCAAACGGTTGAATCGTCCCTACATGGTAGCCCTACCCCTGGTCTTCCAAACGACAGAAGAGTGGGAAGATAGCGATTTGGGGTTGCACCCGATTCAGGTAGCCTTACAGGTCGCTATTCCTGAACTAGACGGCGCGATCGAACCAATCATCCTCTCTGGTCGGGACGGCATGACTGGGCGAGCAATTGCGCTTCAAGATCGGATTGAAGCGATCGCTGGACGCGCCATGAAGTGGGCAAACCTCCGCCGCAAGCCAAAAGTAGACAAGAAAGTTGCGATTACAGTATTTAGTTTCCCCCCTGATAAAGGCAACGTCGGTACTGCTGCTTATCTAGACGTATTTGGCTCAATCTTTGAAGTTCTCCAAGGACTCAAGCGCGATGGCTATGATGTCCAAGATCTGCCCAACTCGTCCCAAGAGCTGCTCGAAGCAGTAATTCATGACGTTCAGGCGCAATATAATAGTCCCGAACTAAATGTGGCCTATCGAATGCCTGTAGATGAGTATGAAAAACTCACGCCTTATTCCGAGAAACTCCACGAAAGCTGGGGGCCACCTCCAGGTAATCTCAATAGTGACGGTCAAAATCTAGTCATTTACGGCAAACATTTCGGGAATATCTTCATTGGCGTTCAGCCCACCTTCGGCTACGAAGGCGACCCCATGCGGTTACTATTCTCCCGTTCCGCCAGTCCCCACCACGGTTTTGCCGCTTACTACACCTACCTCGAAAAAGTTTGGGAAGCAGATGCAGTCCTCCACTTCGGTACCCACGGCTCCCTAGAATTTATGCCTGGTAAGCAAATGGGCATGTCCAACGACTGTTTCCCCGACAGCTTAATTGGCAATATTCCTAACCTCTACTACTACGCGGCGAATAATCCCAGCGAAGCAACCATCGCCAAACGTCGTTCCTACGCCGAAACTATCTCCTACCTCACCCCTCCCGCTGAAAATGCGGGACTCTATCGTGGACTTCAAGAACTCGGTGAATTAGTTGGTTCTTACCAAGCTCTCCGCGACAGCGGACGTGGCGTGCAAATCGCCAACACAATTATGGACAAAGCGCGAATTTGCAACCTCGACAAAGACATCACCATTCCCGACATCGATGCGGGGACAATGGAAATCGAAGAGCGAGACAACATCATCGGCGCAGTCTATAGCCGCCTGAAGGAAATCGAATCCCTACTCCTCCCATGTGGACTCCACGTCGTGGGCAAACCACCTACCGCCGAAGAAGCAGTTGCCACCCTCGTAAATATAGCGTCACTCGATCGAGACGAAGAAGGACTCAAAGGCTTACCTCGGATCATCGCTGAAAGCTTAGGACGTAATCTCGAAGAAGTCTATCAG
>JANNBD010000418.1:0-4109 GCA_031385105.1 Chamaesiphon sp. OTE_78_metabat_374 | reverse complement strand
TTGGACGAGATAAAAACTACAAACTTGAGTAAAAGAAATGAATCAACAGCGATGTGTCAGCTTAATATTATCTTTACTGTGAATATCTTGAAATCGATTACTCTCATTCATCGAAAGATAAAGTGTGACCTTTTTGTTGTCTGGGCGAATGTAAACAGATGACAGACGATCGTTTAGATATTCTGCTGGAAGTTCTAGGTGAGAAAGACTCTTGTTTTCTCGATCGTATATCAAAAGATTAATCTGAGCATTCTTTAATCTTTTAGTCGATGGAATATCAAACCAGCAGATATTTGTTTTAGAGTTACTGTTTGCAAAGCAAGTATTTTGACTATTAACTCCTGGAGAATGTTGGCTTACTTGTTTAATTGCTTTAGATCTTTTCATTTTGGGTATTCCCTGATTTTGTTGTATGATTTTTAATTTTGATAATTTCTATTATTCCTCTTCGCTATTTATAGGCGGAGATGTATTGCTCTCAGGCTTTTCTACTGATTGGGTTTCAACTGGTTTATTTTTCTCTGCCATCTGACGATAAAACTTATCAATCTTGCGCCAAGCTTGAATTGTTCTATCACCGATATCAAATTCAGTTGCGTAAGCTTGATTACCTGACTCTGAATGGTAAACAATTTTTATATTCGATTTACCTGAAGCTACTCTTAGTGTTTGTTTGATGTCTTCAGAAAGCTCGTATCCCTTGGTGTGATTTCTCCACGATACGCTTTCATTTCCATAGCGACAAGCAGAATTAAATCCATCGTAAGAAAAATTTAATGGGAATTTTTGATCGTTAATTTTAATAAAAACTTTATTCATATAATGTGGTAAATTTTCTGTTTGAAATAAGATTTCATTGTTCGACCAAATTGAAAAATATTCTGGAGTCTTATTTTCCTGCTTAGTCAGCAAGGAAAGCACAAAACCACCGACAGTGCTTGTATAATTGCGATCTGTAACTACAACGGTAGGATCGCCACTTATATTGGTAACTCCTAAAAGCTTTCCATACACCATTCCTCGTCTGTTTTGACTAAATTCGCAAATACTTGGATATTCAGGAGCATTGTCAATCCTCGTAGTGCTAGACTGAGCATTTACTCGACAGGTTGAACTCAAGCTACCTAAGAATAGTCCGATTGATATAGTAATAAAACGTTTCATGATTAATAATGTTAGATGATTGAAGATTTAGGTTGTGAAATTTTATCTATTGCGAATATCTGATATCTTTATAGATCCATCCTCTAATACCAGATCGAAAGTCGATTGACTGGTTTCACCAGATCGAGTCTTTTTGCCCGACTTATGTAAAGTACGAGATTCAGTCATAGTCAATACGAGAGTTGCAGTATCACCATTAAATTCAAAGCTATCGATCGAATCAATACGTTTAGTTCCATAAGAATATTGACCCTCATATTTAATCAACCAATCGATCGAACTCAGACAGTCATCAGGATTATTGCACTCAGAATCACCTTTATCGATTTTGTCTCGATATATTTTCCCTGTTAATAGCTCCGCCCCTAAATTTTTATCAAAGGGTGGTGCAAATAATTGAGATTTTGCTGTGATATATTTTTTAACTGCTGCTAAAGCTGCTTTACGTGAGATCGAAGAATTATTGCTGACTAACTCTTGATCATTAGATTGATTGCTACTCTCATTCGATCGGATTGAATCAGACTTACTTTGACCTTCATTTGATTGTGCCTGAATATTTCGGCCTTCAGACGGTAATTTGAATATTGTTAGATTAACCGCTAATTTTAGCTTACTGGCATCATTAGCAACTCTAAATATCTTGGCAGTTTGGGCTGTTCCTCCAGGGAATATCTGTTCGTTATCTCGATCTAGTCCCTGTTCTTTGAGCCAGATACTTTTGGTCATGAAATTATCGATCTCGTCATATTTACGCCCTTCTTTATCTTTCAATTGAAATACAGACCAAGCCATATTTCCAGACTCATCGCCCGTATTCTTGAGCGTGAGGTAAACTACAATTAGTTTGCCACCTTTGCCTTCGATCAGACTCGCAAAGGTATTATCAGCAACAATTCGATCGAATGTTTGAATCCTATCAACTTTCACAGCTCGATCCGATCTGACGTTAGCCATTACACCTACTGAAATCAGATCGGCTTTCGGTGGTTGTGGCTTGGCAATTTCAGGAGCTGGCGAGACAGTCTTATTGTCAGAAGGTTGCTGCATAGCAGCAACCTTCTGAGGCGCAGTTTTTTGTGTAGTATCGCGATCGACACTGCAACTACTTACCAATAGTGAGATCGCAGTGAGTCCTACAAAATAATGAATATTACTAGCTTGACGCATGTTATGACCATCGAGGAAGGGATACCGCTACTCAATTCAATTACTATAATCAGCCAGACTCCAAACGCCCTCAGTATTTTCCACAAGATTGGATTGAGGTTTAGATGAACAGCAAAAGTTATGGTAGCTACAAACGTATTCAACTACATCACAGCTAAATCAGGACAATTTTGACAAAGGCAACTATCCTATACGTCGAGCGTATTTTTGAGTAGACACCGATCACTCATAAGCAAATAAAGACATTTGCAACGATAATCATTGTCAAACCGTTGTTAGCTTGCTAGAATCGAAATAAATCTATGATTTTCATACAAGATGCTAACTCAATCATCTACAACACAAACATCAAAACTCGCTCCTGGGGAACATTGGCACTCCTTCGAGCAACTACGAACCGCTGGAGTAAATTCTCTCAACAAAGTCACACCAGGAACAGTCGGAACCCTTCAAACCAAAAATGGACAGTATCGACTGTTAACCGAAACTGATTTCCAACATTTGGTAGGTTTAGCTGGCGACGTAGAACGCTTACAGCAGGGTTTAAACGTCGTAATGAGAGCTGTCCGCGTCGTTCAAAATCATCCCGAAGATAGTGACACTCTAGCTTTGCTAGTCGAAACAGTAACCATGCTAGGGAAAATGCCCACTGTTTTACCAACGAGATCCAGCTTCCCACCATTGGAGCTTGAGGATATAGCCGTTGAGCCAGACGATGAAGTCACGATCGATCCAGCCCAAATTCAACGTCCGTTAGGCTAAGATTGTGACCTTACCAACCGATTTAAAGAGTCTGGAAGCAGCTTTACGAAACTTATCTCACGATGATAGCGCGGTACGATTAGTCAGAGATTTCGCCAGCCAACTGGGAAAAACCAAGCAGCGACAACAGACATTTAATGCTTCAGGCGCGATCGTTCGTGACCCACTGAATTATGATGAAGCTCTCGCGACTGGATCAATCGAACTAATTGAAAACCGTTTCTCATTACTTCAGGGTGACATTATCAGTAGCGATGCTGCCTACTTATTGGGAGAAAGACTGACAGGGATGAATTTTGTCATTGCTTCTTCTACTTGCGATCTAGTCCCAGGTAGACGACAATACGCGGCTTTACTGCGAATTCAACCCATCACAGCAAACACGCCTAATGCTGCTGATGCGATCGGTCAGTTATTGAAGTTTCAATCAACCCAACGACTATATTTGCCACCATTGCCTTCAGATCCAGCCGATACATTAGCTAATGCACTATTGTTTGATGGTATCATCCAGATTGAACTTTCAGAATTGTTATTAGCTACTCGCAAGGCTAGTTTAAGTTTGGTCGGCTGGCGGATTTTTGGCTCATTATTGCGATCGATGTTAGTCCGCACAGGAGAAGGAGAAGTGCGGCTGAGGATGAATTTATAGATTTGGCTCTTACCAAGCTCTGCGGGATAGCGGACGCGGCGTGCAGATCGCCAACACAATCATGGACAAAGCGCGGATTTGCAACCTCGACAAAGACATCACCATTCCCGACATCGATGCAGGGACAATGGAAATCGAAGCGCGAGATAATATCATCGGCGCAGTCTATAGCCGCCTGATGGAAATCGAATCTCGCCTGCTGCCCTGCGGCTTGCATGTAGTGGGCAAACCACCTACCGCCGAAGAAGCAGTTGCCACCCTCGTAAATATAGCGTCACTCGATCGAGACGAAGAAGGACTCAAAGGCTTACCTCGGATCATCGCTGAAAGCTTAGGACGTAATCTCGAAGAAGTCTATCAG
>JANNBD010000406.1:0-2167 GCA_031385105.1 Chamaesiphon sp. OTE_78_metabat_374 | reverse complement strand
CGCGATCGCTAATTTCTTGAGAATAGCAGACTGGATATCGGCTTCGGTATGTTCCAGCTGGAGTTTAACTTCAGAAAGGCGGAGCATGAACGATTATCCTAGACAGGGTGCAAAATCTACTATTCTTATTTTGTCACAATGGCTAGGAATTACTAGGCATTTTGTTAAGATGGGAATTTAGACAGCTAGTCTTTGCTAACTTAAAAATCACCAATAGGATCGACGATGCAAACTATTTTTTGGACAATGGAAGAAGTTGCCGCTAGAGCCAAGCAGTTTTATGAAGATGGTATTCGCCAAAAAGTTGAATATGGTGAAAATATCGGTCAAATGATCGTGATTGATGCCGAAACAGGTGAATATGGTGTTGATTCAAGTGGTGTAGAGACAGCTTTGAAATTAAAGGCTAAAAATCCATTAGCGCAACTGTTTACGATTCGCATTGGTTATGATGTATCCATAGTTTTTGGTGGAGCAGAAATGGAGCGAGTCACAAAATGATTCAAGGTAGAGTTGTCAACGGACGACCAACTGTCAGCGTAATGTTTTTACTACCAGAGCAACCTGAATTTGAAATAAATTTTGTTGTAGATACTGGTTTTAACGACTATCTTACCTTACCATTACAAGCAATTAGGTTGATGAATTTACCACTATATTCAAGTGTGTCCGCACGTCTGGCGGATAATAGTGAATCTCTAATCCCAATTCACCTAGCGACTATCATCTGGGACGGAGAGCATAAAGTAGTGCCAGTTTTAGCCACTGGAATAAAACCACTATTGGGGACTAATTTGTTGAAAGGATTTCGCCTGGAAATTGATTTTTTTGATGTCAATGGGCTAGTTTCAATTTATAAGGCCTGATTTTTGTTTGTCATGTATTTGGATAAATACGCCAAAAATATCTAAGAAGATAACCATAATAAATTATGACTAAATCTAGAACTCGCTTGTACGAATTATCTGCCGCCGCTTATGCCAATGGGGATTATACTGGCTGGTTTGAAACACTCTATGCCGAAGCCCAAGGAAATTCTGATGCAATTCCCTGGGCAGATCGAGGAGTGAATGGATGGCTGACTAACTGGATTGAAACATCCCAATTAAATCTGCAAAATTTGCGGGTATTAGTTGTCGGTTGCGGATTGGGTGACGATGCTGAATATCTAGCTAAACTCGGTGCAAAAGTAACAGCATTCGATCTATCTCAAACTGCGATCGATTGGTGTCAGCACAGATTTCCCAGATCGCAGGTAAATTATCAAGCTGTGGATTTATTTACCGCTCCAACTGAATGGAAATTGAGTTTCGATCTGGTAATTGAGATTTATACAATTCAAGCATTACCTGCGAATATTCGTCCACAGGCAATCGATTGTATCGGTAATTTCGTCGCCCCCAATGGCAAGTTATTCGTTGTCTGTCGTGGACGCGATCCTGAAGATGCCTGCGATAATCTACCATTTCCTCTGACTAAGGCTGAATTGAATAGATTTACTGATACTGGATTGACTCAGATATCCTTTGCAGACTCGATTAGCCAGAGGCTAGGCTCCGCCAACGATACTTTAGATACTTCCCCAGCCAGAAGATTTCGGATTGTCTACGAGCGATCTAATTAATCATTTATTACTTATTACCTATTAAATGCTGCCAACTGCTGCTTATATTCATATCCCATTTTGTCGGCGGCGTTGCTATTATTGTGACTTCCCAGTATTTGTAGTTGGAGATCGACAAAATGGAGCAACGTCAGGTAATATTCAGCTATATGTCGAACAATTAGGTCGAGAAATTGCGATCCAAACAAATTATCATCAACCATTGACCACAATTTTCTTTGGTGGCGGTACTCCGTCCCTGCTAACTGTCGAGCAATTGGGACATATTCTCGAATTATTATCAGCCAAATTTGGAATTGCCAGTGGTGCGGAAATCTCGATGGAAATCGATCCTGGCACATTCGATCTGGCACAAATTCAGGGCTATCTCCAGGCGGGGGTAAATCGGGTCAGTATTGGGGTGCAAGCATTTCAAGACAATTTATTGACTGTCTGTGGTCGATCGCATTCTGTGGCTGATATTTACGCGGCTGTGGAGTTATTCGATCGAGGTGGTGTTCAGAATTGGAGTTTGGATCTGATTTCTGGCTTACCGCAACAAAC